>PMGM01000076.1 GCA_003158115.1 Methanobacterium sp. | reverse complement strand
TGGTGCATATACCACATCCAGAGCATAGATCTTCGGATATTTTAGGTTTTTTGGTTTTTTCATCGATAATTATAGTATCTTCATCCATGCGCACACCCGGACAGTATTCTATGCACACATAGTTACATTTCTTTGGCTGGCAACGGTCAAGATCCAGTATAGATATTCTAGTCAAATTCACCACCGATATAAAATGAGTAAATATATAAATTTGATTAATTATTATTTTTTTTGTAGAAAGGGTTTTGATAGGTTAACACTTAACAATTTCTGCCATGTAACTCCTTAAATCTTCTCCTACCTCAGGATCTTCTAATGCTATTTCTATAGAGCTTTTAAGCCATTCAACAGTGTTTCCTATGTCGTATATTTTACCTTCAAATACATGGCCATATATTTTGTCTAGGGATTTCATTGCATCTGTGAGTTGTATTTCTCCACCAACACCAGGTGTTAGGTGTTCTATATGGTCGAATATTTCGGGTGTTAGTATGTATCTACCTGTTATTGCAAGGTTTGATGGTGCTTCACTGAGTTTTGGTTTTTCAACAAGGTCTTCAATTTCATAAAGATTGTCTGAAACCCTATTTCCCTTAATTATACCATATCTTTCCACCTTTTTATCTGGAACTTTTTCTATGGCAATTGTTGATGCACCATACTTATTGTAGATATCTACAAGTTGCTGTGTACAGGGTACATCTGATTTGGCAATTGTATCTCCTAAAAGAACTGCAAATGCATCTCCATCAACATGTTTTTTAGCACACAGAATAGCATCTCCCAGTCCATTCTGTTTCTTCTGCCTCACATAATAAATATCTGCCATCTCTGATATGGCTTCTATTTCATGGAGGTTATCGGTTTTTCCACAGTTTCTTAGGAAATATTCGAGTTCAAATGATTTATCAAAGTGGTCTTCTATCGATCTTTTTCCTTTACCAGTTACTATTAGGATATCATCAATTCCCGATGCAACAGCCTCTTCCACCACATATTGTATGGTTGGTTTATTAAAAACCGGCAACATTTCCTTTGGTTGTGCTTTTGTGGCTGGTAAAAATCTTGTACCAAGCCCAGCAGCAGGTATAACAGCTTTCATATATGATCACCTACATAAATTTTGATTAATTTGAAGTTGTAGAAATTTATTTTAACATATTTATTTATTCTTTATAACTTTAGTATAAATTAAACATATTAATGGTAATGGTTTAATAGGAATGGAATATATAAAATTTTTGAGCAATCTAATGGTGTTTAGAATGATTGAAGGTGTGAAAACTAAAAATCTTAGGGTGATCCCAGATGAAAGGGGATGGCTTATGGAAATATTAAGGTGCGACGAGGATTTGTATGAAAATTTTGGTCAAGTCTATATTAGCACAGCATACCCCGGAGTTGTTAAAGCATGGCATCTTCACAGAAAACAGAAGGATAACTTCACATGCGTAAATGGGATGGTTAAAGTTGCTCTTTATGATGTTAGGAAAAATTCTCCAACCTATGGTGAGTTAAACGAATTTTTTATCGGAGAAATCCACTCCTGATAAATATACCTTCACATGTTTATCATGGTTTCAAGAACATTGGAAATGACACTGCATTCTGTGTTAATGTGCCAAATAATCCATATAACTATAGTAAACCTGATGAATTTCGTTTAACACCAGATACAGATGAAATACCATATGATTGGATATTAAATGGGAAGAAACATTGATAAAATAGTTAGTATCCCTAAAATTTAGACTTATATTGTGATGTTATGATAATTTGATTTAAAAAAAATTTTTTGTTTATATAATGATTTAAAATGAATGGTGAGAAAATATGAAGATGCTTATTACTGGTGGTGCAGGTTTTATTGGTTGTAACTTTGTTCATGAGATGATTGGGAAATATGATCATGATCTGGTTATTTTTGATAAGTTAACATATGCTGCAAATCCAGAATATTTGGATGATGTGAAAGATAAAATTGAATTTGTTAAGGGCGATATTGGAGATTCTGAAGCTGTTAATAAAGTTATGAAAGATTGTGATATGGTTGTGAATTTTGCAGCTGAGACCCATGTTGACAGATCAATTGAAGATCCTGGTGTTTTTGTTAAAACAGATGTTATTGGTACTTATAATCTTCTAGAATGTGTTCGTAAATATGATATTGAACGATATCTGCAAATATCAACCGATGAAGTTTATGGTAGCATAGATAATGGTTCTTTCAGTGAAGAGAGCAATATAGATCCTTCAAGTCCTTACTCGGCAAGTAAAGCCGGTGCAGATGTGATTGTCAGTGCGTATTATAAAACTTATGGTGCTCCTGTTCTTATAACACGTAGCAGTAATAATTTTGGACCTTACCAGTTCCCTGAAAAACTTATTCCACTATTCATATTAAATGCCATGCAAGATAAACAACTTCCAGTCTATGGTGATGGGAAAAATGTTCGTGACTGGATATTTGCACCGGATAACTGTGCTGGAGTTTACACTGCTCTTACTAAGGGAAAACTTGGAGAAGTTTATAATATAGGTGGTGGAAACGAGAAAAACAACCTCGAAATTACCAATTTAATATTGGAAATTCTTGAAAAACCGGAAAGTCTCATAACCTTTGTTGAAGACCGTCTGGGACATGATAAAAGATATTCCCTCGATTCATCGAAGATAATGAAACTAGGATGGAAACCAGAATGGAAATTTGAGGATGCACTCACGTTAACAATTAACTGGTATAAGGATAATCTCTCCCTATTCTAGGTTTATTGAATTGTTATGTCCCAAATTTAAGATATAACATATTTTATCCTATTTTCTATTTCAGTTTTAATTCTGTTTTAGAAATGAGTTCACTTTTTTTTATAGGTAGGGTTTTAATATTTTAATCAGGTCCTCTTCAGTTATACCATATATTTTCAGGGTTTTATGATGACTTTTATGTCCGGATATTATTTCAACGGCTGTTTCTGTTATTTTTGAAAATTCTGATATGATTTCTTTATTTGCTTTTCCTTTCTGTGGAATTGCTTTTATTTTAACTTCAACAGATTCTCTCCACTGATTGTAGCCTGTTATCCTGAACTTATCAGATTTTGGTGACACCTCTATGTTGAGTAATACTCCATCAGTTGTAGGGGTTATGGCATTCATATGATCATTCCATAGTTTCGATGCTTTAATTCAATTTTTCATAGTTATTATATGGTTAAATTGTTCCTATTTTGTACCTCATCTTTATTAAGATATTATTTGGGTTTTTAGAGTCCAGTTAATAAGGAAAACATTTAAATAGTGAGACAAAAAGAAGTTGGTATGCTCAAATAGTTTCATATTATTTGATCGGCAGGGGTGGTCGAGCGGTCAAAGGCGCTAGGTTGAGGGCCTAGTGGGGTAGCCCTTCGCGGGTTCGAATCCCGTCCCCTGCACTTATTATTCTAATTTTAAATAACAATAAATTAATAATTATTTTTATTAGCCTTTTAATATAACATTTTATATCATTAAAGAATTGGAGATAATATATAATTTGAATTTAGAATAAACCTTGGAAATTTAAAAAGGAAATTTTTAATTTATAAATGAATATTCAAACTCTCAAAATATTTTTTTGAATGATATTGGTTGATGTTATTTGGAAATATGATTCAATTAACTATTATTTTGACTTTTAGTGGTTTACAATGTTTTAGATCATTTATTAATTCTGTTTTAAGGTCAATAGCTGCTTTATCTGCATTTATCATCAGGGTTCTACTGCATTTAAAATCACTCTTCCTTGAAACCATATCGGTGGGATGATCAAGGGTGAGTTCATGATGGCCATAGCCCCTAATGGTATCAACAGCATTTTCTGTTTCAAGTCTGAGGGTTATAAGCTTATTATCCTCCTTTATTGAGTCGACTATTTCTTGTGGAATATTGTCCATTGATACTTGAGATTTAACTCCAATTATACAGTCTGCTCTTATACTTATATCTGGATCCTTTGTAAATTCCAGTGTTGTTTTATGTTTTGATGTGATATTAGGATGTCCCTTCACTATAAATGAGTATTCCATAATATTAACCTCCTGATAAACTTCGGATATTTTATGTTATCATCATTAGAAATTTGATGATTGTATTTAATGTCCAAATGGATGTTGAACATTAAATAACTGATATTTATAGGGTTTATCATATTTTTATATCAATATAATGATTTTTAAGTATGTACTATCCCATATTTCCTTTTATTTATAGAGATTTGTGAATAAAATTTTATAAAGTTCGGGTGTATCAAATTTAAATTTTTCTTTTTACTCACTATTGGTTTGAGTACGTTTGTTCACTGGTGTATATTCTTATTTTGATTTGATTATTTAGTATGTTAAAAAAAAAACTGATACATAAAAAAAAGTTTGTAACATTATTATTTGTTTCTTTAGATGAGTATATAATTCATAAAATCAATGATAAGGATGAATGTTTATTGATGAGGAATGTAAAAAGGGTTTGTAAATGGTAAAAAAAGTTGTATTAAAGGGTACTTATTGTCTTATAATCTATGTTAGTAATGATATAACCATCCAAATTGGTAAGCTGGGTTCTTTTAATTTTGATAAGGGATTCTATGTTTATGTTGGCTCTGCACTCAATTCGCTTGAAAGTCGTTTGAAAAGACATTTGAGTGATGATAAGAAACTTTTCTGGCATGTTGATTATTTGTTAGCCAGTTTAAATGTAGAACTGGTTGAAATTGTTTTTGCAGTAGATAATGGTAAATGGGAATGTGCCATTGCATCTGAAGTTGGTCTGGAAGGGGTTGACATTAAAGGTTTTGGATGTTCAGATTGTAAATGCAATTCACATCTGTTTAAATTTGATGATCTTGATGAATCTGTTAATACATGTATTAATTCTTTTAAAAAAATTTTATTGGAACCTAAAAAATTAGAGGATTTAAAATAGGTTTATGACTTATTTAATTCATTTTGTTAGCTGTTAGAATTAAAAAATATGGTTATCAAATTGGGATAGAAATAGTTAAATTTAGATTTATTACCTAAGTTTTTTGTGTGAAATTTTAAAAAAGTATAAATTTAGATAGAGTTGTTCGTATCTAATGAGTTTTTTTTTATTGATATTTTCTGAAAAGCTTGTCAAATTCATTTATTTCCATTGGTTCTGGAATTACAAATTCTTGGTTTTCATATATGGCATTGGCTAGTTTTCTATAGAGTTCTGCTTGTTGTGAATCTGGAAATTTTTCTAGAACAGTTTTAGCATCTATTTCACTCTTTTGTACTATTTGATTGCGGGGTATAACACCTATGATCCTGCTTTTGACTGTGTCTNNTACAATTTCAAGTTCGTTCTCAGTTCCTCTACAGTTGCATATAATACCACCAAAACTGCCTTTAAGTTTTTTTATTCCCTTACATATATTATTTGCAGCATATAGAGCCATATATTCTCCAGATGTTACTATATATACTTCATCTGCGAAATTTTCACGTAATGGAACTGCAAATCCGCCGCAGACAACATCTCCGAGTACGTCATATATTATTAGATCGAGATCTTCTGAAAAAACACCTAGACGTTCAAGGAGGTTCATGGCAACTATTACTCCCCTTCCTGCACATCCTACTCCAGGTTCTGGTCCTCCAGATTCAACACATTCTACATCGCCGTATCCTCGAAACAGAATATCTTCTGTTGTTGCATTCTTTTTATTTTTTATTATATCGAGTATTGTGGGTATTCTTTCTCCCACCAGCGTTCTTGTAGTGTCTGCTTTTGGATCACAGCCTATTACCAGTACTTTTTTGTCTTCGGAATGTGCTGCTGCTATGTTAGAGACTATGGTTGATTTTCCTATACCGCCCTTTCCATAGATTGCAATTTTTTTGGTTTTACTCATCCCCTCTCACCATTGCACCAATGATATCCCCCCTGGTTATTATTCCCATTAACTTGCCCTCACTGTTAGTTACTGGTAGTCTGTTAACTTTATGTTTGTCCATTAATTCTGCTGCGTCAGATATTGATGCTTCGGGACCTACTTTTATTACTTTTTTGGTCATTATCTGATCTATTACTGTTGATGCATCTCTTTGCATGTCTTCAGCAATCGTGTCTAATTCGTATTTCATTTTTATTGGAAGCTCAATCAGATCTAGTGGTGCTGGTAGTATAAGATTTATACGTGGATGGTGTACTTCAAGGAGTCTCATTATGTCTCCTTCACTGATTATTCCTACAACCTTATTATTTTCGTCAACAACTGGACCTCCGCTTATTTTATTATCCCTTAAACTTTGGGCTACATCGACTATTTTATCCAGTTCATTAAATTTTATGACATTTTTTTCCATAATATTTTCAATCATTAAAATCGACTCCTTTTTATTGATCTTTACCATCTCAAAAGTCTTAATAAATTTGATATCTTTTAAGGTAGTGAAATTTTAGTTTATCTTTGATTTTCCTACTACATTTGTTTTGTTATACTATAATATCTGAATTAAATTAGGGTTCTAATATTTTTTTTAACATATGGATTTATGAAATTATCATTTTAAATCCTGTGCAGGGAGTATTATAGAATCATATTATGGTTATTTGTAGCCCGGTATTTGTTCTATTTGTTGTGGGTTAGAATTTTTTTTAAGGGTTTATCCTTTTAAATTAAGTTATAGTGATAAAAAATGAATATTAGAATCTGGTTTGAATTTTGATCTGAAATTATTTATTGTGGGAGGTTTATTTTGGTTTTAGTTAAATGGAGATGTGGTTTGATCTTGTTATTTTATGGGATGGTCTGGTTTGTATCTTTGATTATTCTTTTATATACTGTGTCGTTGGGTCTTACCTTTTCTTTTACATGTACTGCTACATTTTGGCCTTTAGAGATCTTCTCTATAGGTTTTCCGTTCACTTGCATGGATTCTACTTTCATGGAGATGGATCCTGTTTTGTTTCCTTGGATAATTATTTCTTCTCTTAGTTCAAGATTCTCCCATAAACGTATTTCGGCTGCTTCTACTTTTTGGTAGTAATTTACAACCATTCCTATGTCTTTTTTGATACATGTTGCCTGGTTTGAGCTACTGGTTTCGTTTGGTGTTTTATAGAAGAATCCTGTGTCAAATCCTCGGTTGAACACTTTGGTAAGGTCTTTTTCCCATTTTTCTATATTTTCCTTTTTTTGAAGGTTCCACATTCCTTTGTTGTATATGTTAATTGCTTCTCTGTAAACATGTGTTACTGTTGCAACATAGTCTGCTGGTTTAGCCCTTCCCTCTATTTTGAAGATTGTTACACCTGCATCTATTAGTTGGGGTATGTACTCCAACATGCAGAGATCCTTTGGACTGAGTATGTGTGTTTTGTCTGATTTTGTGTCTTTAAAATCTAGTGTTTGGTGTTTGGTATTTGTTTTGTCTGTTGTTTCATTTTGATTTGGATGGTTTGCTCCGGTTATTATAAGTTCTTCTCCATCTTCAGATATTATTTTCCATTCCTTTCTACATGGTTGAAGACATTCTCCACAGTTGGCACTTCTATTGTAGAGATGGGAGCTTAAAAAGCATCTTCCAGATATTGCTACGCACATAGATCCATGTACAAAGACTTCTATTTCAATGCTGGTATTTTTTGCTATTTCTTTTATTTCTTTGAGTGTGTTTTCTCTTGATAGTATGACTCTTGAAACTCCGAGTTTTTGTAGTGTTTTTAATGCTTCACTGTTGGATATGTTTGCCTGTACACTCATGTGAACTGGAATTTGATTTTCTGTTGCTATGTTAAGTGCTCCTAGATCTGATACTATGACTGCATCTGCTCCTGAGGATTTGATTACGGGCATTAGTTTCCTTAATTCTTCCAAATCTTCTTCCTTTACAATGGTGTTGATGCATATGTAGATTTTTACATTTGCATTGTGACAGGTTTTGACTGCTTCTGTTAGTTGGTTGGTTGTAAATTTAGCAACATTTGCCCTCATATTGTATCCTGTTACTCCTATGTAGACTGAATCTGCTCCGTTTTTTATTGCTGAGTTCAGTGATGCCATGTCTCTTGCAGGTGAAAGTAATTCAACGATTTTTACCACCCTAATTTTAGTTAAATTATAAAAAAAATTGATAATATTTGGAATTTGAAAAAAATGAATTATAATCTATTTTAACAACGGTTTGCCTCATATTTGGCAATGTTATTTGGTAATGGTGTTGGATATTCTCCTGTAAGACATCCTACACATAAGTTTCCGTTTTTTATACCTATACAGTCAAGTAATGATTCTATACTGAGATATGCGAGTGAATCTACGCCTAGTATTTTTCTTATTTCTTCTACTTCTTTATCCGATGCTATTAGTTCTTTTTTTGTTGCCATTGCTATCCCATAGTAACAGGGCGATATTATGGGTGGACAACCTACACGTAGATGTATTTCCCGGGCTCCTGCTTCTCTTAGTACTTTTACTAGTGATCTTGATGTTGTTCCTCTTACTATGCTGTCATCAACTAGTACTATGCTTTTGCCTTCGAGTTCTGATTTTATGGGGTTCATTTTAAGCCTGACAGATGTTTCTCGTTCTGTTTGTGTTGGCATGATAAAGGTTCTTCCCACATAACGGTTTTTTATAAGTCCTTCCCCATATCCAAGTCCTGATTCTCTTGAATATCCTATTGCTGCTGTTATTGCTGAATCGGGTACTGGCATCACTACATCTGCATCTGCGGGGAATTCTTGTGCGAGTGCTTTTCCAATGTTTAGTCTTACATTGTAAACTGATCTTCCGTCGAGAATACTGTCAGGGCGTGCAAAATAAACATATTCAAACATACAATGAGCCCTTCTCGGTTTTTCATCTTCGGGAAGTGTGTAACTTTTTATTTCTTCATTTATATGTAATATTTCTCCAGGTTCCACATCTCGTACGTATTTGGCACCTACCACATCAAAAGCAACTGTTTCTGATGCTACAATGGTTAGTCCATCTAGGTTACCCATGGATAGTGGTTTGATACCACTTGGATCTCTTACAACAAAGAGTTCATTATTTATAAGTATTACAAGTGAGTAGGAACCTGTAAGCATTTTTGTGACGTTTCTGATTGCTTCAACCATGTCTGTTGTTTTTGTGTGTTCTCTTGTTAGGAGGTGACATATTACTTCAGAGTCTGTTGTGGATTTGAATTCNNACTGAAAAATGGTTGAGAATTTTCTATTTTTGATTTACCTGTAGTTGAATATCTTACATGTCCTATGCCTACGTGGCCGTCCATTCCTTCCATGTTTCCGTTGTTGAAAACATCACAGACTAGACCCATACCACGGTAGGTTGCTAATTCATCGCCATTATAGGTTGATATTCCTGCAGATTCTTGTCCTCTATGCTGCAGAGCGTATAAACCATAGTATATTTGACGTGAAATGTTAATAGACTTATTACGAGAATATGCACCTACAATACCACATTTATCCCTCAATTGAAAATCTCCCTGATATTATAAGATAATATTTTGAATAAATTATCTCAAATAAATCATTTATAATCGATCTTATTTTGAAAATTAGATTTCTAAACATCTCTTTATGGATACTTTTTATTTATTCCTTTAATAGGTTTGGGTTAAATTTTTCATCAGTAAATTCTTCCTTTAGATCTTCAATTTTAGAATCGTAAAAAATTAGAACTGCCCTTATTATTTTTAACCATTCTTTAGCAGCGTCTTTTGATGTTGCTGCAATGTATCCTTGACCTATAATAATCTTTTCAGGCTTAAATTCGTTAGATATAAAATAAATCTGTTCTTCTTCTGTTAATTCTTCATCAAATGATTCTTTCCATAGTTTTTTAAGTGAAAATCTTTCGAAAAATTGTTTGGATTTGAGGAATTGATATTTATTTTTAATATCTGCATGCCTGTGTTTGGCATTCCTGAATTCGTCTTCCATTATTTTAAGCTTTTCAGCTTGTTTATCATTTGAATCTGTTAATTTTTTATTTGTTGAGTATAGTTTCTGGTTTTCTATTTCCAGATCCTTTTTCTCTTTTGCCAATATTATTAAATTCTCTCTTGATTCCATTAGTTGGTCTTCAAGTTTGCGGAATTTATGTATGTTGGCTATTGATGTGAGTCCTGTCCTGATGATGGCGTTTTTGATCTCCTTCCTTATTATCGAAGGATCCATATATTCCACATCATGACCAAAAGGAAATTTCATACGTTCAACATGTCCAACTTGATCTTTAAGACATTTTTTGAACTTTTCTGCTAGTTCCCTACCTGGTGCATCAACATCAGTTGCAATCAGTACTATATCTGCACCATGGACTGCTTTCTTAGCTATATCCGGGTTAGTTGTTGGAATTATAGCGGAGATGGTGATGTGGTATTCAGCACCAAGTGCAATGTTCTGCATTGCCCGTGACACTATTTCCACATCAGATGCACCTTCCACAATTATTCGAACATCTATTGGATTAATCGCATCCATTTATGTCAACCTTAAACCGTTAAGTTTTTTATTCTGCCAGTTGTAAGTTCTGATCTTTGCAGATCTTCCGAACCCACAGGCTGCGCAGTACTTTTTACGTGCATTGTATGAGTTTTTTCCACAACGCCTGCAACGGATATGGGTCTTTTTGTTACGCTTACCAAATGATGGTGTTCCTTTCATTTTGTTGTATCCTCCGTGATCTTAAATTATTTAGTCTAGTTGTAGTAGGATTAGTTTTGATCTATACTGGAGATATATAAACTATATTGTCCCCTCTAATAAGGACGATTCCTAACCTTTTTGATGTCTCTCCGCCTTCTAATTCTTCGGCTTCGTTCAATACTAAATTCATATGCATGTCAAAACTTTTTAATAGTCCTCTGAACTCTCTTCCACCTTTGAGTTCTATCAATACTTGTGTGTTCAATGATTTACCAAGTACATCGAGCGGCCTTGACGTATTCAAATTCTTTTGTACAGTCACTAATATCACCTTTCCTATAACTTCATTGTTGGTTCGATTTATATTTAAATGTATCCGTTGCCAAATAATATAATATAAATATTGCAATTAATGTTTGAATTTAAGATTAGAAAAAGATTACGTAAGTAAGTTACGTATGTAAGGTGTGTTGTAAAATTGAAGATACGTAAAAGATATCATCTTAAAAAGAAAATGCTCAAAGACGTGGAAAAGAAACTTGGTGATTACTCAACCATTATTAAATCCGATAGTAAAGTTGAACTAATTGAAACAGATACGGAAGATATAATACTGATAGATGGCACCCCAATGATTATGTGGATTGATGGAGAACCTTTTCCAACAATTAAAGGTGCTCTAGAACTGGATATCCAATCAAGATATGTTGTAGTAGATATGGGAGCAGTTAAATTTGTTATTAAGGGTGCAGATATAATGTCACCAGGTATAACAGATGCAGATCCAAATATAAAAGAAGGAGATCTCGTCATTATAATCGAAGAAAGCCATAGAAAACCTCTTGCCACAGGTAGAAGCCTGATATCTGGTCCTGAAATGGTTAAAAACAGGAAAGGTAAGGCTATAAAAACTATACATCATATCGGAGATAAATTGTGGGATTTAACTATTTAAATTCCACATCATAATAGCTAGGTAAATTCACAATTTAGTAATATTTGAGGTGTTTAAATGGTAGTATTGAAATATGAGTCCGGAAATGTAATATCATCTAAAGTGCATGGTATAGGTATTTTAGCAATTGGATCCCCCCTTGAAAATCATGGTGCAGCTCTTCCAATAGATACAGATTCTAAAATAGCTGCATATATTGGACTTCAAGCATCATTAATTACTGGTGCAAATTTTCTTGGAGTGCTCTACGCTGCAACAGAATATCCCTATATAAATCATGGAGTGCACCTTAAACCAGAAGATTTAGTTAATAAACAATTAATACCAACACTCAAATCAGCAAAAAAATGTTTAAATTTGGACACCATAGTTCTAGTAAATGGCCATGGCGGTAACTTACCTATTAAAGATTATTTAAATGATATTAATAAAAAAACAGGACTTAATATAGTTTTCAATAACAAGATAGTTGAAATTGAAGGATCACACGCAGGTACAGGTGAAATATCAATAGGAGCATTATTAGGATTTTTAGATGTGTCTAAAATTAAAGAACACACAGACTTTGATAAATATCCTGAAGTGGGTATGGTTGGTTTTAAAGAAGCCAGAGAAATTGATGAAGGAATTGATAAAGGTGCACGACAAATTGAACAATTAGGGGTTAGTGTAGATATGAACCTTGGTGAAACACTGCTTGAGGCAGCTATTGTAGATGTGATAAACGATGTAAAAAAGATTGTAAATGAATATTAATTTTCTATTTTTTTAATAAGTCTAGTACATTCATTAACTATTTTAACCCTATTAAAAGCATCTGCAATTCTTCTAACCGATTCAAGTGCCCTTATTAATGAGTCAAGCCATGAAAAAATGTCACCCGCATAGGCATGTATACCATAATCCTTTAAAAGTTTTTTACTAATGTCTGCTGGGTCATATTTTAACATCCTGTACTTTAACATTTTCCTTGAAAGTTCCATTTGGAAACAATCACAAAATGGTCTGTCTTTACATCTACAAGATAAAAATTCAATCTGCAGATTTATTAATAGTTCCTGAAATTTAGGTTCAAGTTTTGATATAGCATCGGCTGAACTTAAAATATCAAGAGTTGAATCTGCAAAGAGTCTTGATGAAAGATTAGCCCTTAATGCTCGTGCAAGTTTTTGGCTAATACGTGTTGATAAATAAGCATTTTCAAATGGTCTTAAACCCACTGCAATATCAAGTGGTTGCAAAGGCTTTTTGGATATTATACCAGTTTTAATATGGTTAGCGTCCTCATAGTTCAAAAACGACATTGAAACAGCACGACCATAGTGGGTTGGTGATATTTTACCCTTTCTTTCAACTGCAAAACCATAGTCAAGTATTAGGTTACACGCCGTGTTAATATTCATGGGAATATCTTCATTAATGTATGCATTTTTAATTTCATTAATATTATGGGCTGTTCCAGCGCATAAATCTGAGAGTACTTGCTCAACCACTGCGTCTTCTGTGTAGTGTACATTGATGGATTCCACATCACTTTCTAGTAATGCAACTGCATGCATATCCTCTGTTATATCATCGTATTTTAATCCTATCTCGGGTATTAGATATACTTTACCCATATCATGGTAGGATGGCCTTCCAGCCCTACCAAGCATTTGGGAAAACTCATTGGGTGTTAACCATTTGTTCCCCATTGTAAGAGTTTCGAATATAACTTGAGAAGCCGGAAAATCAACCCCTGCTGCGAGTGCTGCAGTTGTTACTACAGTAGACATTTCCTGTTTTAGGAAATCCTTTTCTATTTTGCTTTTTTTAGCATAAGAAAGTCCCGCATGATAAGCAGCAGCATTAACCCCCCTTTTAACCAGATAATCTGCTATAGAATGGGTTTTTCTCCGTGAATTGGTAAATATTATGGTCTGACCTTTAAATCCCTTGGCTGATACATTTTTGTACTCTTGTTTTGCAAGTCTCTGCATAAGATCCTCTTTGTCATTTTCAGATCTTGTGAAAATAAGATGTCTTTCCAATGGAACTGGACGTTTATCATACTCTACGAGTTTCATTTTGAACTCATCAGCTATTTCACGGGGATTTTTAACTGTGGCGGATAAACCTATAATCTGTAGGTCCGGGAATAAAGTTTGTAATCTACGTATTAATCCCTTTAGACGTGGGCCTCTTTCAACATCATCCAGCATATGGATCTCATCTACAACTACTGTACCGAGTTTTCCAAGTTCAGAGGATTTGCCTGAACGTAAAAGGAAATCTAGACCTTCATATGTTCCTACTACTATTTCTGAATCTCTAACACGTTCATCATGTATTGAAAGCTCTTCTTTTGCATTTATTCTACTCATTCCCACGCGTATTGAAACTTTAAGTCCAAGTTTTTTGTACTTTTTTTTAAAGTCTCTGTGCTTCTGGTTGGCAAGTGCAACTAATGGTGTTAAGAATATGAATTTTTCACCCTTCATTGCACCAGGAACTCCTGCAAGTTCGCCTATGAGTGTTTTACCACTGGCTGTAGCAGATACAACTAGGAGATTTTGACCTTCTAAAAGTCCTTCATCAAGTGTAAGGGCTTGTACAGGTAGTAAATGTTTCCCATGACCTTTTAATATTTCTTTCAATTCCAATGGAATTTTAAGGTCGTCCATACTCACTTTAACGTTTTGATCATTACCCGTATCTATCTTGTCGTATAATGTCAGGTTAGGATTTTTAACAGGATTAAATCTTGGATCGAACATACTTAAAACCAGTTTCAAATCACCTGTTTTGTCGAGTATTCTTTTGAAGTTTTCAAATGTACTCATGTCAAATGAGTGTGCCTTTAATTCTCTTTTTATTTCTTCCTCAGCACATTTCCTACAGAGGTATTCATTATGATATAGGTAAGAAGAATCTCTACGGATTAAGGTTATAAAACCTTCAAAAGTACAGTGTCTACACATAAGAGTTCTTTTGAAGGGTATATCCAGAGAATTTAACATTTCTTCAGTTTCAATGTCTTCACCAATGAGATAAACATTCTGTTTTCGTAATATTTTAACAGCTTCGCTCGGAGGTAAAAGGCTCTCATTTTCGGGATCTTTCTTGACTATAAATTTATATGGTCTTACCTTATCCCCTGTCCTTTTCAGTTTCAGGTACCCATAAAATAAAGGTTGTC
>PMGM01000041.1 GCA_003158115.1 Methanobacterium sp. | reverse complement strand
GACACTTAACTCATTTTAACAATTTAATCATCCTATAAATATATTATTATCACATTTAGTTTTAGTCGTAACAATCTTCATAGTCATCGATAGGACATACGTGAACGTTTACTGTATTTATTATGTCTACTCCCCTGATTATGGCTTTTTCTACTTGGTGTGCTAGTTTGTGTGCTTCTTTTATTATTAAATCACTTTGAACTTCGATATGGATTTCAGCAGTAGCGTATGATCCCATATCATTTACTTTGATATCATGAACGCCATAGATCCAATATATCGTTTATTGAGTACCATGAACTCTTCATTTATTATTCTTTGAATCTGATTCCTCTGAATTGGGGGTTTTATTTTGGATGTTTAATCCGATTTAGGGAAGGTATTTTTAGTATAATTTGCATTCAGGGTCTATTCCAGTTATTCTTATTCCAGCGTCTTTGCAAGTTTTTTTGATGTTTAGTCCGATTAGTAGTGGTGTGATTTTTTCGATGATTTGGGCTCTTTCTAGTGGTCCACAGTCTACGACTTTTACTCCGGGTATTTTTTCGATTAGTTTTGCAACTGTTTTTTTGGATTCAAGGTCATCACCTGACATTAAACAGTCACAGTCTATAGGTTTTTGGAAGTTCATTAGGGCTCCGGAACTGATGTTGTTGAATGCACATATTACGTTGGCTTCGGGTAGGATCTTTTGTGCTCTTTCAGAAGCTGCTCCTTCGGATAGGTAGATGCATCGGGTGGGTGATCCACCAATAGCTGATTCAAGTGGCCCGGTCGCATCTATTAATACTTTCCCGGCTGCACCATCCTTTATAGACAAGAGAGTTGCTCTTTGAGCCGCTAGGGGTACAGTTAAGATTAGTATGTCGGCTTCTTTAGCGCCATCAGCATTTTCAGCTGCTTTGAGATTGGGAATTTTATCCATATCTAAAAGTTCTTTAACTTTTTCTACGGCTTTTTCAGCTTTTTCAATTGCTCTTGATCCTATTATAACCTCTTCTCCGGCTTTTACAAAGCGTATTGCAATTCCTAAGCCCTGTCCACCAGTTCCACCAATTATTGCTATTTTCATTTTTTATCAAACTCCATTTTAAAAATTTCTTAAAAAAAAAGAATAGAATTCTTATTATTTATTCGTCTAAAAGGACGACTGGTTTGATTAAGTCTCGTGGTTTGTCTTTCATTAGAAGGAGTGCTTCTTCTAATTTGTCAAAGCCTTTGTAGACATGAGTGGCCATGAGTGACGGATCCATACGTCCGTAGGTTATAATATCTGCAAGTCTTTCCATTCTAACTCTTCCACCAGGGCAAAGACCGGTGACTATATCTTTATCAGCCATACCGAATCCCCAATTTACACGACAAAGTGGTAAGGTATCTTCTTTACCGAATCCTGTACCATAGTAGTTATTGTTAGAAATTTTTGATCCTGCTTTAGCCATTTTTAATGCGTCTATTAGAATATCAGGACCACCACCAGATACGATTACAGCGTCAACACCTGCTCCATCAGTTGCTTCAAGGATTTGTTCTGCAGTGTTTCCTTCTTTGTAACTAATTATATCTGTAGCACCGTATTCTTTTGCTACTTTAATAGCGGTAGGTCTGGTACCAACTGCAAATATTCTTCCAGCACCTTTTAGTTTTGCACCGGCTACACCGCAAAGTCCAACTGGTCCAATACCTAGAACTGCTACAGTGGCTCCTATTTCAATTTCGGCGTTTTCAGCACCCATAAAACCAGTACTCATCATATCAGTAAGCATAACCGCTGATTCCAATGACATTCCTTCGGGTAGATGTGCTAGGTTGTTATCTGCTAGGTTAACATGGAAGTATTCACCGAATACGCCATCTTTAAAGTTAGAGAATTTCCAACCACCTAAAGCTCCACCACTTTGTGAAGGAAAACCACGTTGAACGGCTTCTGAATCCCAGTCAGGAGTTATAGCCGGTACAATTACCCTATCACCTGGTTTGAAATCTTTAACTTCACTTCCTACTTCGTCTACTACTCCTAAAGCTTCATGTCCTAAAATCATGTCATGTCTGTCACCTATTGCTCCTTCCCAGACAGTATGCACATCGGATGTACATGGTGCTAGAGCTAATGGTTTTACAATAGCATCTCGTGGGCCGCATTTCGGTTTATCTTTTTCTATCCATCCTATTTCCCCTATTTTTAACATTGCTAATCCTTTCATTTTTTCACCTCATTGATTATGCAATTCTAATTAGTAGTTATGAAATAGATTCTATATAAACATACCGAATGTTCTGTATGTCTGATTAATAATATATATTAAATTTTTAGGTGATGAATGTTCAGGTTGTTAGAACTTTATTCCCATAGATTTCGTTTATAATCTCTTCCATTCCTGAGTACATTGCTAATAATCCGATAAATATTCCCACATAACCACCAATTATGTTCATGGTGCTGTTTCCGGTTAATGCGCCTAATCCTAATACGAAGAACAGTAATGTTAGTGTAGGGAATAGTATCTGGAATCCACGACTTATTTTAAGTGTTGATACAAACATTCCAGCAGTCCAAACACCACATAAGGATAAATATGCTACGAGTGATGCTGAATTAGGTGCAGCTGCCAGATTTAATTTGGGTAAGAAAAACTAAAAACAGTGATATTATCAATAATAGGCGAAACACAATTAGCTGAAAGCTCAGAAAAAATAGATTATAGGACATTAAACTTACTATTGATGGAGGGTGTTCAAAAATATGAAATAATAAGCAAAAATTATACTGAATTTCATTAATAGATGTACTCGATGAAGGTATAGCCCAGGATATTATCAGACGGGATATTGACTCCATCGAACTTGCAACATTTATTCAAACTTCTATGGTTGGATATCAAATACAAACAGAATAGTCGGTATGTTTATATAATATATTACATATATCATTTTATGGATTTGATTATCTCTAAAAGTCCGTAATAATACTGATAGTTGGATCAAAAATTATAAAGAGATGTGTATATGGATACGAAATCTAGAATTATGGAAGAATCATTTAAATTATTTCTAAAAAAAGGATTTGTTGATGTTTCATTGAATGATATTAGAAAAGCATCAAACATTACAACCGGCGGATTTTACTATCACTTTGACAGTAAAGAAACTCTCTTAGTCGCAGTGATTGAAAAATACATATTTAACTACTTTAATTCAACCATACGACAAATTAGAGATTTCGAAGGCACACCCAAAGAAAAACTAAAAACAGCGATATTATCAATAATAGGGGATGATTTAACCATTAACAAAAGTACAAAATTATCTGAAAGCTCTGAAAAAATAGATTATAGGACATTACATTTGTTATTATTTGAAGGTGTTCAAAAATATGAAATAATAAGCAAACATTATACAGAATTTTATAATAACTTGTTAAACTTCATTAAAGATGTACTCGATGAAGGTATAGCTCAAGGCATTATAAGGACGGATATTGATTCAACTGAATTTGCAACATTTATTCAAACTTCTATGGTTGGAACAGTCTTAATGTGGATAGCATTGCCTGAAATGCCATTAGAAAACAGAATGAATTCTAATATAGATCATTTATGGAATTATATTAAAAAATAAACTTAAGCATTAAAACAACATAATAGTCGGTATGTTTAATTAATAATCCAACAAATATATGAACTTATCTCGAGGTTAAATGCCTCGATAATGTGAAAATCTGGATTAACCAAGATAATATGAATAATTTTAAGGAGGAATCAAATGATCATAGTAACAGCTACAATAACAGCTAATCCTGGTGAGAGGGATAAAATCATTACAAAATCTCAAGATATAATTGAATCCACTCGTTTAGAATCGGGCTGTATCAGTTATAATTTATATGCAAGCACAGAAGGTGATGATATCCTACTGATGCTCGAACAATGGGAAAATCTAGAAGTATTAGAAACGCATATGCAAACTGAACATTTCAAAGCGTTTGGTGTGGCAATTGAAAATCTTTTAGCGAGAAAATTAGACATTGCTGTTTACTCAGCTGACAAAACATAATCCTATAATTACTCTTTTTTAGCTCTAATAGAAAGTGGTTACAATTTAGAACACTTATTAGAAAAATTCCACCAAAAATTTTTATTCGTCATAGCATATATAATTCTAAATAAGTTATCCAACTTAATCTTAAAAACTAGAGTAATTTGGCAACTGAACTTGTAGAATTTAACAATAATCTGGAAGGAAAACCATTTGTTATCAGTTTCTCTCAGTAAATTGTTGCTTTCTTTCAGATGAAGTACAGTTACGGTTGTAGTAACTAAATAGTTTCGGCATAAAATGTTCATTTATTGCGGATTGATTGTTATCTCCCTTTTTAAGTTAGTTGAATTTCCCACAATTTAGATGGGTGAGAATTTGAAGGCAGGTACGCCACATTTAGGGCATCTCCATGTGTTTGGCAAATCTTCAAAGGTTGTGCCTGGAGGGGTGTTTGTCTGGGGTTCACCCACCTCTGGATCATAGATATAGTTACATACACGACATTTATATCTTTGCAATTTAGTAACCTCCAATATATATTCTACTTAAACTTCAGAATTATATTAATTTATTTAGGGTCTTAGATTTTT
>PMGM01000023.1 GCA_003158115.1 Methanobacterium sp. | reverse complement strand
TAATTTATAATGATTAACTATGAGGGATGGAGGTAAAAGATGATTGAAGTTCGCTTTCACGGACGCGGAGGACAGGGGGCAGTAACAGCCGCAGAGATACTGGCAAAAGCCGCCTTTGAGGATGGTAAATATTGTCAGGCGTTCCCATTTTTTGGTGTTGAACGAAGAGGCGCCCCTGTTATGGCGTTTACAAGAATAGATGATAAACCTATTAGAAGGAGATATCAAGTTTACAAACCAGATTACGTTGTGGTTCTGGATGATGGCCTTCTTGAAGTCGTAGATGTATTTTCAGGACTTAAAGAAGGAGGAAAGGTAATAATAAACACATCTAATGGTGTAGAAACAAGTAAAGGGGCAGAGATCCATAAAGTTGACGCAACTGGAATAGCATTAGACATTCTAGGAGTTCCAATAGTTAACACTATCCTTTTAGGAGCATTTGCAGGTGTTACAAATGCAGTATCTATCGATGCCATAATAAAAATTATAAAGGAAACATTTAGCGGAGAAATTGGCGAAAAGAATGCTAAAGCTGCTAAACTTGCATACGAAGCTGCAAAAAAAGGATAAATTAAATTAATAAATAATGTAAAGGTGATTTCATGGTATCAATAGGAGCAGCTGTTAAAGAACCGGGAAGTACCCGTAAAAATAAAACAGGTAGCTGGAGAACATTTAAACCCATCCTGGATAAAGAAACGTGCATAAAGTGTGAGAACTGTATTATGTTCTGTCCTGAAGGATGTATTAACAAAGATTACGATATTGACTACGACTACTGTAAAGGGTGCGGTATATGCGCCGAAGAATGCCCCGTAAAGGCAATAAAAATGGAGAGGGAGTAAAATGGTTCTTAAAGTAATGTCTGCAAACCAAGCAATTGCAGAAGCAGTTAAACTTGCAAATCCTAATGTTATCCCAGTTTACCCCATAACACCACAAACAACCATATCAGAATATCTGGCAAAATTCGTTGCTGACGGGGATATATCTGCAGAGTATATACGAGTAGAGTCAGAACACAGTGCAATTAGTGCAGCTTTAGGTGCCTCCGGTACTGGTGTGAGGGTGTTTACAGCAACTTCATCACAGGGACTTGCATTGATGCACGAAATAATATTTGCAGCAGCAGGATTGAGGGCACCTATTGTCATGGCCGATGCTAACAGGGCATTATCAGCCCCATTGAGTATTTGGAATGATCAACAGGATTCAATATCCGAGAGAGATTCTGGTTGGATGCAAGTATATGCTGAAAATGGTCAAGAAGCATTAGATTCAATATTAATAGCTTACAGAGTTTCAGAGGATCATTCAGTTTTACTTCCAAGTATGGTGTGTATTGATGGTTTCATACTAACACACACAGTTGATCCTGTTGATGTACCTGGAAAAGGAGATGTAGATAAATTTTTACCACCTTACAAACCAGATCATGCATATCTAGATCCTAAAAGGCCAATGTCAATTGGTACTTTCACAGATCCAAACTATTACATGGAAGCCCGTCATGACATGGAACTTGCATTAGTAGGAGCTAAAGATGTAATAGCAAAGGCAAATGCAGAATTTGCAGAAATATTTGGAAGAACGTATGATTTCATTGAGAAGTACAGATCCGATGATGCAGATACCATAATAGTAGCCATGGGATCCATATGCAGTACAATTAAAGATGTTGTTGATGAACACCGAGATAATGGTGAGAAAGTAGGGCTGGTACGTGTAAGGGTTTTCAGACCATTCCCAACCAAGGAAATATATGAAGCAATTAAAGGTGCTTCAAATATTGGTGTTCTTGATAAAAATATTTCATTTAGTGTTGGCGGAGTATTACACAACGAGATCAATGCTAAGATGGATGTTAAAGCTAACGGATTCATAGTAGGGTTAGGTGGAAGAGATATCAAACCAACCCATATAAGTGAGATAATAGAAAAGACAAAAAACACTACCAAAACTACACAATGGATAGGACTAAATAAGGAGGAGCTTTAAATGGAAATACCCGAAAAAGAATTTCTTGCACCAGGACACAGAGCATGCGCAGGATGCGGTGCTACAATAGGTGTTAGATTAGCATTGAAAATGCTCGGTGAAAACACCGTTGCAATATCCGCAACAGGATGTTTAGAAGTTATAACAACTCCTTATCCTGAAACTTCATGGGAAATTCCATGGATGCACGTTGCATTCGAAAATGCCGCAGCTGTTGCATCTGGTGTTGAATCTGCACTTAAATCACAGGGAAAAACCGATACAACAGTTGTTGTATTTGGAGGAGATGGTGGAACTGCAGATATCGGACTTCAAGCTCTCTCAGGGGCTATGGAAAGAGGACATAACTTAATTTACATATGTTATGATAACGAAGCATACATGAATACAGGTATACAGAGAAGTGGATCAACTCCTTATGGTGCATCTACTACAACATCACCACATGGTAAAGAAAGTTTTGGTGAAGACAGACCTAAAAAGAACATGCCAATGATAATGGCAGCACATGGAATACCTTATATTGCAACAGCTTCAATATCATATCCAGAAGACTTCATGAAGAAGGTTAAAAAGGCGTCTGAAATTGAAGGTCCAGCCTATATTCATTTGCAACAACCATGTACTACTGGATGGGGTTACAGTCCAGAAAAGACCATAGAACTTGGAAGGCTTGCAGTTGAAACAGGATCTTGGATACTCTATGAGATAGAGGAAGGTGAATTCAAAGTAACCTACCGACCACTTCAAAGAAGAGCTGTGAAGGAATATTTGAATGCACAGAAACGATTTAAACACCTGACTGAGCTTGAGAAAGATAGGATTCAAAGCCATGTAGACGCTGTCTGCATTGAGCTTAAGGTATAAGGGGGCCTTGATTTGGATAAGATATTGATTCAACCAGATCTCTGCGATGGCTGCCACGATTGTGAAGAAGCTTGCAAAAAAATCTATGGAACATCAAGAATCTCTGTTAGGGAGATTGGAGGATCATTTTATCCAATAATCTGCCAGCATTGTGAAAATGCACCATGTAAAATGGTCTGTCCAACAGAAGCAATAGAAATGGACATAACTGATAAGTGTATAGGCTGCGGACTCTGTATGATGGTTTGTCCATTCGGATCAATTACAGTTCATGAGAGGAAGGCACATAAATGTCACCAGTGCCCAGATAGAGACACACCCGCATGTGTAATAGCTTGTTCCAAAAGGGCCATTGCTAAGGTTGACACCGAACAGATGAAACTTGAAAAACAAAAACAACACCTCAATAAAATAAGTGGTGTAGGTAAAAAGAAAAGAAATAGTACTGATATGATAGGTATTCTGACAGCTAACTCAAGAACCAAAAAGGTTCTCCAGAAGGAGGTCTGAAATGAAGGAACTAATTTCAAACCCAGAACTCTGCGATGAGTGTTCAAGATGTGAGCGTGAATGTCCTCAAAATGCCATAAGAGTTATTAATGGTGTTCCTGTATATTGCCTTCACTGTGCAAAGGATAGAGCCCCATGTTTAACTGTGTGTCCCGAAGATGCTATTATCGAAATTGATGGTGCTATTGTAATTATGGAGGATGATTGTATAGGCTGTGGACTTTGTAGAGATTCGTGTCCAATTGGTGCCATACACATGGATGAAGCAGGAATTGCTAAAAAGTGTAATCTTTGTATAGACCAGGATGTTCCAAGATGTGTTGCCACATGCCCTACAGAAGCTCTTAAAATGGACTCTGAAAATATTTTAGAACATAAACGTGACAAAATTGCAGAAGAACTTAGAAGAGTTAAGATGATTATGAAAGATTAAGGATTTTTTTTTATCCTATTTTTATTATTTATCCTATTTTTCCTATTATTGAAATCTTAAATTTTTATAGTAATTATTTTAAATAATACCTTTTAATGATTTATTACTATGAGACATGCACTTCAAGTGTAAAAGATAACACTAAAAGCAAAAACATATTTTGTTCTATTTCTATTTAAAAAGTACTTTAAATACCAAAAACCTATTTATATGAAAGGACCATAACCCCGATATTTCTCTAAATCTACGGTTCCATTGAATTTATTATAAAGTAATGAAAAATGTTATAAATATTGAAATCAAGAGGCCGATTATATGATTACACAAAAACAGATTGAAGATACAATTTGCAGTCTTTACAGAGATTCAGTTATTGAACTACCCAAAGATGTTAAGAATGCTTTGAAAGATGCTTATGCTAATGAAAATGATGAAACTGCTAGGCTGAATCTTAAGGCTATAATTGATAATATTGAAGCAGCACATGAAAATAGTATACCGATGTGTCAAGATACGGGTCTGCCAATAGTATTTGTTAAACTTGGAGATGTAACGGTTGAAAACCTTTACCAAGGAATACGAAATGGAGTTGAAAAGGCAACCATTACCGTTCCTCTAAGACCTAATGTAGTCGATCCATTCACACGTGAAAATACTGGTACAAACACAGGTAAAGGAATCCCTCTCGTTGAAGTTGAAGTTGTAGAAGGAGATTATCTTGAATTAACCATTTTTCCTAAGGGATTTGGTTCAGAGAATAATAACGCACTTAAAATGGCTTTACCTGGTGAGGGTATCGAAGGTGTTAAGAAGTTCGTGTTAGAAACAGTTCTTGCAGCAGGGGGAAAACCATGCCCACCAACCAGGATAGGTGTAGGAATAGGAGGATCTTCAGACTATGCTCTTAAACTTGCTAAAAAAGCTCTTTTAAGAGATGTTAATTCAAAAAATTCTGATAAACGTTTGGCAGAACTTGAAGAAGAACTACTTGAAAGTGTAAATTCAACAGGAATCGGGCCTATGGGATTGGGTGGAAAAACAACAGCATTAGATGTTAAGGTGGAACTTGCAGATACCCACACCGCAGGATTGCCAATTGGAGTATGCATACAATGCTGGGCAGCAAGACATGCTAGTGCAATTTTAAAGGATTAAATAACCCATTTATTCAGAAGATTAATTTTACTAAATACATTTTTATTAGAATAGTATTAGAAATAAATAATTCCTTTTTTTTAATCAAAAAATAGTTTAATTGAACTTAAATTTGAGGATTATAGCAGAATGTATATCCATAAAAAAAATAATGAAAAATAAGGAGAATATGAAAAATAATTTATTTTTTCTTATTATCCCCTATTAGTTCATCTAATCTTCCAGCAACACCTGGTTTTTCACATGTAATCATGTAAATGGTTCTGTCACCGATATTTTCTGCCCTGTCAGCAATTCGCTCAAGGAACCTAGCAACAAACAATAGATATATAAGGAACGATATTGAATCCTTCTCTTGGAACATACTAGTGGATATATCCTTAAGGGCAAGATCAAATAGATCATCTACCTTGTCATCATCCTTTTTCAGTTCCCTTACTAGGTTCATGTCTTCGTTTAAAAAGGCTGATAAACTCTTACTCACCATACCATCAACAATATCTCCCATATGGGTTATGTCGTTCATTGGTTTTTCAGGAATATTCTTGTCTTTTAAGTGTCTTGCAATATCTGCAATGTTAGAAGCCAAACCTCCCATCCTTTTAAGGTGGCTTGAAACCTTAATACAAGTTTCAATAAATCGTAAATCCTTTGCCACAGGTTGTTCAGAAGCTATCACACTCATAGCCTTCTGTTCAATTTCATCACCCATTTCATGGAGTTTTTCGTTAGCACTATTAACTTCATCCACAAGTTCTGTATCGTAATTTATAAATGCTTCCAAAGCTTTTTTATATGCAGATAAACTTGTCTGCCCCATCTCTTCAACATCTTCTCTAAGATAGTTCAACCTTCTCTGGAATCTTACTCTAGGATATTTTCTTTCCATTTTATCTCCACCACTTAGAAACTTTTCTTATAATTATTGTCTTCAAATCTTAATTTATTTGTATCATCCAAATCTGCCAGTAATATAGTCTTCTGTACGTTTATCAACAGGTTCCATGAACAATTTATCTGTAAGGCCGCTTTCAACTATTTCTCCATGAAGGAAAAATGCAGTGCACTTGGATACCCTTGTGGCCTGTTGCATGTTGTGAGTGACTATAATAATCGTATAATCATTCTTGAGTTTATGTATAAGATCCTCAATTTTAGTCGTCGAAATCGGATCAAGTGCCGAACAAGGCTCATCCATCAAAATAACTTCAGGTTCAACTGCTATTGTTCTTGCAATACACAGACGCTGCTGTTGTCCTCCTGAAAGTCCCATTGCAGACATTTCAAGTTTGTCCTTAACTTCATCCCATAAAGCAGCTGCTTTAAGGCTTTCCTCCACCTTTTTCGAAATGATATCCTTATCATTTACACCATGTATTCCCAGTCCATAAGCAACATTATCAAATATAGATTTAGGAAATGGATTAGGCTTCTGAAAAACCATTCCAACTTTCTTCCTTAAATCGACTACATCAACATTGGGATCATAAATATCCTTACCATCAAGCAGTACAGTACCATCCTTCTTAAATGTGGGAATTGTATCATTCATCCGGTTTAGAGTACGAATGAAAGTTGATTTACCACAACCTGAAGGTCCTATAAGCGATGTTACCATGTTATTATTTATGTTAATATTTATGTCCTTCAAGATATGTGATTCACCAAAGTAAACATTTAAATTTTCAACTTCTAACCTGTATGGCATTCTATCGCCCCATCATCTTTTTAGTATATCTATCAACAAGAGTGTTTGTTACTATTGTAATTACCAATATAAGGATCACCAGAACAGCTGCAGTTCCGTACGCGAATGGCATAGATATTCCTTCAGTGGCCAAAGTGTACAAGTGCAGAGGTAATGGTTGTCCAGGATCAAATATTGATACAGGAGCTTGGATTGCTGCACCTACAGTGTATAAAATAGCTGCTGTTTCTTCAACAGCTCTTGCCATTCCCAGTATTACACCGGTAATTATTCCAGGAACTGCAGCAGGTAAAATAACCTGAGAAATAGTTTGCCATTTACTGGCTCCCAGTGCCATACTCCCCTCACTATATGATTTAGGTACAGATTCAATTGCAACTTCAGCAGTTCTCAAAATTGTAGGCATTGCCATTAAAGCAAGTGTAAGTCCCCCGGATAATACAGAGAAACCGAAATCTAAGTAAACTACGAAAAATGCAAATCCAAATAGACCGAAAACAATTGATGGAATCGATGCAAGTATTTCAGATCCAAAACGTATAGCTTTTACCAGTGCATTTTCACCAGCATATTCTGCCAGGTATACAGCACCACCTACTCCTAACGGTGTTGCAACCACTAATGCAACAAATGTAACGTAGATTGTGGATATAATAAATGGTAATATTCCACCAGCTGCACCATTATCTATTGGCTGACCAAATATGAAATTCAAATTAATAACTGGTAATCCATTCACCAGTATGTATCCTATTACCAAGATCAATAGAAATACAGTAAAAATTCCAGAAGCCCAAAAAATCGTTTCCATTATTTTTTGAGAATTCTTAGGGGATATTATTCTATTCAATAGACATACCCCCTATAAAGAAATTCATTCGATCTATGATTTTTAGGTTCGGTCCAATGAATCATAGATATCCTCCTCCAATAGTTACTCTCTTCTTGTAGTTGATGTAATTTGCAATTAATAGCAAAATTATTATAACGGTTAACAGGACTATTCCAGTTGCAAAAAGAGCATTGTAATGTATTCCAGTTGCATATCCCATTTCAAGAGCTATGTTAGAAGTCAATGTTCTCACAGGTTCAAATATGGATCCTGGAATTTGAACAACATTTCCTGCAACCATGATAACAGCCATTGTTTCTCCAATAGCCCTACCCATACCAAGGATTATAGCAGTTATAATACCTGGAAGAGCCGCAGGAAATATTACATTTTTAATGGTCTGCCATTGAGTTGCTCCAAGAGCAAGAGATGCTTCATTGTATTCATAGGGTACAGACCTCAAAGCATCCTCAGAGATACTTATTATTGTTGGAAGAATCATCACTGTTAAAATCAATGATGCGGAAAGTACACTGAAACCAGATCCACCAAAATGTATTCTCATAAAAGGCACTATAATTACTAGACCAAAAAATCCATATACTACGGAGGGTATTCCAGCTAGTCCTTGTATGGTTGGTTTTAATATTTTTCTCATATTTGGTGGTGCAATTTCCGCCAGAAATATTGAACAACATAGTGACAACGGTACAGCAAACAGAAGGGCTATTAATGTGGTGAGAAGTGTACCAACTATCATTGGGAAAACACCATATATTCCATTATCCGGGTTCCAGACCATTCCAAATATAAAGTTGAAGAATCCAATTTGTAAAATAGCGGGAAGTCCTTCTCTGAAAATGAATGCTATGATAAGGATAATTATTAGTATGGAGGATATTCCTGTTGCAAAAAGTACCCATTGTACGAATTTATCCTCTTTTTTCTCAGTCATTATGACACCTCTAAAATTTATATTTTATCTTGATTGATTAATTAAAGTCCCATTTTTTTCCGCAACATTAATGTGTCCAAAAGATTTTTTTGAATGTAATGAGATTAACTTGAGATTTATGAATCCATAGAATGAATATTGGATTTAATCTTTTTTATTATTAAAACATTCCTATTTCATATCATAACCATTGATGTATTATTTAACTTAACATCATTAATCGGAGATGAATTCCAGATTTAAATGGAATTTAATGTTTCGTACAGGTTTTTTATCGATATTTTATAAGATTTATTATTTAGAAAATTTTGAACAGATATTTATGAAATTATATTATTTTTTTTAATTTACTAAAAAAAGAGGATTTTAGTGGTTTTTAAAAACCACTTAACTTAATACTTCTATTTTTTTTACTTATGATGTTGGTCTAACTATACTGTTGTTGTTGAGTATTGCTTGTCCTTCAGGTCCATCACACCAGTTAATGAATGCTAATGAAGCACCTGCTGCTGGTCCTTTTGTTAGGAAATTGAATGGTCTTTGTGTTGTGTAACTTCCGTTAGCTATTGTAGTAGCGGAACATGTTATACCATTGATTGTTAATGCTTTTGTATTGTTGTTTAAGCTAGCAAAGGATATGAAACCTATTGAGTTAGGATCCTGACTTACTGCTTGTTGAACTGCACCTGTGGATGTTTGTACGATTGCAGATCCGACATATGAGCTGTTATCTAATATTAATGATTGGAATGCAACTCTGGTACCTGATCCAACTTCTCTTACAATTACATCTATTTTACCGCTGGATCCTCCAACCTGACTCCAGTTTGTTGTGTTACCTGTGAATATTCCTTTAAGTTGGGCTGATGTAAGTCCGGTAATTGTATTATTGTTGTTTACAATTGCTACTATACCATCTTGTCCAAGAGTGTAATTATTCAATCCTTGTGTTTCGTTTGCTTCAAGTGTTTCAGAAGCCATTCCTATTTGTGCTGTTCCATCACTGACACTCTTAAGTCCTACTGCAGTTCCCCCACCTTGAACTTCAATCTTTACATTTGGGTGTTCTTTCATGTAAGCTGTTGCAAGACTCTGAGCTACAGGTTGTACTGAGGTTGAACCTACAATTGTAATTTTGTTACTGTTGTCACCAGCAAAAACCATGTAGGCCCCCACTATTATTATTAATACTACGATTATTCCTATTATATATTTTGTATTCATCTAAATCCACCTCACTATTAGTACAATTATACATTATATTTAAAGATTCCTCTTTGTGCATTTAGTTACACTTTTAGTGTACTAATCATACCTTTTAGTAAATTTAATGGGAATTTACACATTTTGTGGTATTAACTGAACTAAATGCAAAAATTTAAATATATATAACCATAACAGATGCAAGCATGATAACTGAAAAAGTTCTTGAGGGAATGTTCAAACCTGTACAGAGCCCGTGGAAAACCTCAATAACCAAGGTTGAACCAAATAAATTAACCACCAGAGGTTATAAACAGGAAGATCTTATCGAAGGTATATCTTTTTCAGAGATGGTATACTTGTTGGTAAAAGGGAATATTCCATCGGAAAAAAATAAAAAAATGATTGAAGCAATTCTCGTTTCATTTTGCGACCACGGTGTAACTCCTCCAAGCACTCAATCGGCCAGACTCATGGCATCTGCAGGATCACCAGTTAATGCGTGTATAGCTGGAGGGATACTAGCATTTGGGGAGAATCATGCAGGAGCTATAGAGAATACCATGAAAAATCTTCAAGAAGCAATTAAAGTGTCGGAAGTGTACAATAGATCGTCTTCCGAGGCAGCAAAATATATTGTTGAAGAACATAAAAAAAAGGGCAAGAAAGTTCCAGGATTCGGGCATCGGTACCACACCGAAGATCCAAGGGCCCGTAAACTTCTAGAACTTGCAGAGAATTATGATTGTAATGGGAAACATTTTGAACTTGCAATCGAAATAGAAAAAATCCTGGAAGATAAAAATGGAATCAAAATGAATATAGATGGTGCAAATGCAGCAATATTATCCGATATGGGGTTCAACTGGCGTTTTGGATGCGGTATGTTTATAATTGGTAGAATACCTGGTTTGTTAGCACATATTAACGAGGAAATATCTAATGAAGAACCATTCAGAAAGATTGCACAAAATAAAGGATTCTCAATCTAAAAATAAATTTTTATTTATTTCTTTTATTATTCAAAACAACTAATGAACATCCTCTTTTAAATTAAGTGGTATAGTGTCAAAATATTCCATACCAAATAAATTAATTATATATTACACGACAAATCCGCTTATCCGTATATAGATAAAATATTGATCTATTTTTGATATTTTAGAATTAATTTATATATGATGAGACATACACTTCAAGTGTAAAAAAGAACACAAATAGTCTATTAATAATATTTTGTAAATGATGAGATATTGGATCTTTAATTTAGAATTACAAAAAAACTTATCCTACGGAGATATCATGCAATTTGATTTCATTTTAATAATAATCTTACTCGGTTTATCCACATTAATTGTTATCATCTTAATTAAATTAATTTACAGACATAATCCCCATTATAATGAGAAATATGGGAAGGAAATAATTCTATTCCACAGTACTGATAGATATAAGAGAAGAGTTTGGAGATTTAGCCTCTTAGAAGATTTGCAAAATCTTAAAAATAAAGAAAAAATTGGTGGTGAATTAAATCTGAAGGTAATTATTGGAGAATTTAGCGAAGGTACACAGGAAATAATTAAACACGCTGCAAACCATGAATTTGATTCAATTACAATTATTGGTGGCCCTAAGGTATTTTGTGAGGATAAAATGGAAATTTACACACTACTTGATAAATATGATAATGTAAAATATTTAATTTTACCAAAAAGACCCACAAAACATTTTATGATCTTTAATAATAGTCATTTATATATTGAAAAGCCCCACAGACACGATGAAAGCCGTGGATCAGTAGGTGTTTTGAAAGCCCAACCAGGATTAATAGATATTTATGATCAGAATTTTAATCAAATGCTTAAATATTCCAGACCATTAACTAAAGAAGATGTTTTAAACCAAGAGTGTTATTAAAATGAAGTGGTGCTAAAATGGATATCAATGCTTTAATACCTGAATTCTTAGTATTTAGTTTAGCTGGATCATCCCTGTCAATTGCTGCTTATTCATCATTTAAGGATAGGAGTGACGACCAAAAGTTATTGTTAATCATTGCCAGTTGTTTTATCTTTGCATTTTTGGCAATACTGATATTATCAGCTATTTCATTAGATAATTTATCAATCTATCAATATACATTGACTCTAATATTTTATGCATTAATATACATGGCAATACTTTCCATTATAGGATTCATTATCCACCGTTTAAGAGTTGACCAAAAAATGAAAGACGAAGAATTACAATCAGCAATCGATATTATAGAATCAAGCCAAGATGGTTTAGAAAGTTCAGTAAGCTTATTTGAATCGAAAAATAAGGGTAATTAACTCAAATTAATTCAATTAACTTCTTTTATTTTTAAATTTTGAATTCAATATCTTTTATGAGAATAAAAAAATCTGAGGGTATATTAATTCTGTATTTCTAAAATTATAATAATTTCAAATTATAAAATAACAATCATGTTAAAAATAAATTTTGACTTGGAAAATATGGAAAAATGTTTATGCTCTGAATGTCCAGTACAATCAAATAACTCTTGTGTAAATGACCAGATAAAGATAATTGAAGAAGTAGGACATTCAGTTGATATAGATAGTGGATTCATATTAGATCAAGAAAAAATACCGAAGGTTTACTGTGCCCATGGTGAAACAAACTGTAAAGATCTTAACTACCATGAAGAATGCCAGTGCATAAAATGCCAAGTATGGAAGGAATATGATTTAGAAGTTAGAGAAACACCGGGTTACTTCTGCAAAAATGGAAAAGCAGTAGATTGTTGTAAAATGACTGATTATACAGAAGATCGTAAATCCAAACTTCGTGAGCTTAAAAGAGCATATTACACACCGATTTAAATTGTTTTTAATTTTTATATATTCAAATACCTCATTTTTGAGTTTGGTAAATATTTTTTTATAATTTAATCTTCAGGTATAAAAAAATTTAAACATCATTAATAAAAATTGTTTTAAAATAGAAATTTTTCAAGGATGTTAAAAAATTTAAATATTTATGAATTGAAAATCCTTGATTTGAAAATATCAAAAATTTCAATTGTTTCTAGATTATCAATCCGATGATAATCTTCGGAAATGTTCCGGTGTAGTTGTTCTAGGGATATTTCTATAAAATTCCCCTGCAGCATCGATGAGCNNTGATAACTCGTGACAAGGTCAGATAATAGGTTGAACGATCCTTGTCCATAACTTCATCCTCGGCCATATGAATTGCAATTTTATTAAGTGCCTTCTTCTGCAGCTTATGAATCTTTTCTTCGTAATCCATGACTTTATCCTTGAGATCAAGCTCTTCATTTAAAAATCCTTGCATAGAATATTTTACCATTTTGCGAGATGTTGTAAACATGGAATTAATTACTTCAAGCATCTCAGGATCAACTTGGTGACAACCATTTAAAACAAAATTTGCAATAAGGCAGGTATGGTCCGCTATACGTTCAAGATCATAGGCAACTTCGCTAAATACCATAGTTTTACTGAATTCTGAGTATGGATTAATTGATATAACCGTATCAACTGAAGATCTAATCTTTTCATGCATGTTATTACTAATATAATCCATTTCTAGGGCTTTATTTGCCATTTCATCATTGTAATTTACAAATGACTCGAATGACATGTCAAATTGTTTGAATACATGCTCAACCATGTTTTTAAGCATATCTTTAATAAGATAAGTTCCTGCATATTCCCTTGAAGTTTTTTCTTCATCGAACATCTCTGAAAATTCATCAAACTTTTTTAAATCTAGAATATATGCTCTTCTTACAACACCACGTTTAACGAGAGGTTGTAACAGTTTTGTTACATATCTTCTAGTTAATCCAAGCTTTTCAGCAATTTCATCCTGTGTTGAAGGATTATCATGTAGTATAACATCCAATATTGCCTTTAAAGTGCTGTTAGATCTTTTCATGTATCCATTACCTCATATCATGATCATTTTTAGTATCATCATTCAGGTTAGAATCATTTATATTGTCATCCTTTTTATCTAACCAATGATCAATTTTTTCCCCATATTTAGGTCTTTGTTCGCTAATCTTTTCGTAATTCTCAATATCTCTTTTATTCTTATTATTAATAATTTTAATTGATTCATTTATGATAGCAATTATTACATAGCTTAGTGCAGCTATTACCATTAATGAAATCAATATTCCTGTTTCAGCATATATAAACGAATATAAGTCAGTTATAGGAGATTTGAAGTCTGCGAAACCTCCAAGAAGTACTATAACTCCCACTATTGTTATTATATAACCATAAACCTTTTTAATATTTTCTGATAGGATTATAGGGTAAATTCCCATTATAATAAGTCCCACACCAATTGAACTGAATAAATTATAACCAGTTGCATTTTCGAGTGTGTAAAAGAAATTACCTGGTTTTAGATATAGTTTGGCCAATATGAATAATATTTCAATACCCACTATCAATAAAAGTGGAAATATGTAAACTAATCTAGCCTCAACATTCTGTGGTTTAATACCTTTAAGAGGATTTTCAGACAAATGAGACATTAATTGATAGAGTATTGCTGCTGCAACAGATCCTATAACCGTTCCACTAATTCCGAGTATATGAGTAGCATAGGTTACTATTCCTGCTATGATTCCGGCCATTATAACGTCCAATGATTTTGACATGTTTTATCACTTAAATTTATTATCTTTAATTATTGTTTTTTCTGAAAATTTTATTACTATTTTTAATATGTAATTTTAATTGATTAAATTATATACTCATAAATAATTTACTGTGTAATAAATAATTTAACTAAAAATATATAATTAATAAAATAATATTTATAGAAATTAATATTGGAAAAATTAATATATATTGTTATAAGTAGTTATTCTGATTTATAAATGTGAATTATTATTGCATACACATATGTCATAATCATTTCCGTTTACTGCTACAGAGTAGTTAGCCATTTCCTTCTTATATCCAGTTTTAGTATTTATCAAGTTTACAAAAATACCACAATCATCTATCACCAATTCATTATACGAAGGATAGGTGTTTCCTCTGAGTTTTAGGGTTGTTGCAGTCCCTGAATTTATAGTGACCATCTTTTCGATCATCCAAACATTGGGTACGTGTTTATGGCCGTTTAAAACAAAATCCACACCATAATCTATGAAAACCCTCAAAAGATCACCCGAATCCAGTAAGATATTTCTTTCTCTTCCAGCTTGAGGAATTGGTAGTAAATGATGATGAAAAGTGACTATTTTACATATATCAGTAGGTATTTTTTCCAACTTTACCTTTAACCATTCCATCTGGTCTATACCTATCTGGCCATCATTTAAATCAGGCTGTGAAGAATCAAGTCCTATTACTGCAAATCCACCATCTCTATCCATGTGTAAAAATTTACGCTCACCAATCAATTTCTGGAAGTGGAGCATTCCAACATTTCTTGCATCATGATTACCTGGAATCACATGAGTGTCAGTTATTGATTTTAATTCATCAACAAAATTGGCTGCATCATTGTATTCATTAACGTAGCCATGAGTAGTAAGATCTCCAGATAATACAATCAGATCTGGATTTTCATTAGCAACCTGCTTTAGTAAATTATTTTTAAGGTCATTAGAAAATGTTTTTTCACCGAAATGAATATCTGAAACTTGAATTATCTTTTTAATCATTGAATCACCTTTAAAACTTAAGTAATCAGTATGATTAACTCTTGAATATTGAAAAAAATATTAAAATTTAAGCCTCAGGGGGGATTTGAACCCCCGGCCTATGCCTTACCAAGGCATCGCTCTACCCCTGAGCCACTGAGGCATTTTTAAATAACAGATTAGTCTGTTTTTAAAATTTTACTATCTAAAAGATTACAAAATTGGATATAAAAGTGCAGGGGATGGGATTCGAACCCACGTAGGCCTACGCCAGAGGATCTTAAGTCCACCCCCTTTGGCCAGCTCGGGCACCCCTGCATACAATCGAAGTTAGTTTACATCATATATTAAGTTAACGGTTTCATCAGAGGTAAATCATTTCATATCAGCCCAACCATAAAATCAGAGATTAAATCTAAACTTTATGTTAAAAGGTAATAAATATAGATTTTAAATAAATACAAATGTATTTTATCGATATAAAAACTGATTTAACCGGTAATTATAGGGCTTAAATATATTAAATACACTTAAAAAATCTTAGAAGAAAATTTAAGATATTTCGTAAGATATATAAGGAATCTCATGTAATATCATTTGTTATATTGTTTTTTATAAATGGTGATTTAATGGATATTATACAAGAAAACTGCGGATACTGTGGCACTTGTGTATGCGTGTGCCCGGAAAATGTTATTGAACTAGAAGAGAATGGTTTGATTATTAAGGACAGATGCACAGAATGTGGAAACTGCGCAATTGTATGTCCACTTGGAGCACTGAACCCCGAGGGTTAAGATAATGAAAAAATTGAAATACGATGTTATAGTTGTAGGTGGCCGAATAGGAGGATCTACTGCCTCATTATTCGCCTCAAAGTCAGATGTCGACGTTCTAATGATTGAAAAACGACAGGAAATAGGAAGTCCTGTACAGTGTGCGGAGGGTGTGACTTACGGTGCATTTGAAACCCTTGAGATTGAACCATCAGAAAGATATGTTCGAACAAGAGTTAAAGGTGCACATATCCACGCACCAGACGGTAGAAGAATCTCTTATGAAGGTGGAATAGCCCAGGGACTTATTATTGACAGGAAAATCTTTGATAAAGAACTTGCAATTGAATCAGCAAAAGCTGGCACTGATATAATGCTTAAAACTAGTGTCAAAGATCTTATTATTAAAGATCACAAAGTCTGTGGAGTAGTTGCAAAACATTTGGGAAAAACCATCGAAATACATTCCGATGTTGTGATAGGTGCAGATGGTGTTGAATCTAATATGGCACGATATGCAGGTATTGAAGCATATAGAGACCCAAAAAATATAGCTTCGTGTGCACAGTACGAACTTGTAGGTATAGATGTCGACCCAGAATATCTTGAATTTTACTTCGGAAGCAAAATTGCTCCAAAAGGATATCTATGGATATTCCCCAAGGGTGATGGAGTTGCAAATGTAGGGTTGGGAATCCGTGGTACAGTTGATAATGCAATTGACTATCTAAACAGATATGTATCAAAATTAGATGCAACCCCTGTAGAACTGAATATAGGAGGAGTACCTGTTTCAGGACCCATTGAGAAGACATACACAGATGGATTTTTAGTTGTTGGAGACGCAGCCGGGCAGGTTGACCCCATAACTGGTGGAGGAATTCATACAACAATATCTTGTGCAAGGATTGCTGGAGAAGTAGCAGCAGAATCTGTGAAAATGGAGGACAGTTCCGCACAATTTTTAAAAAATTATGAGAGTAAATGGAGACAAGATATAGGGAAAACCTTAGACAATTCCGTTAAATATAGGAAGATGGCCGATAAACTTAACGATAAAGATATGAATGCACTAGCTGAGTTTATAGAGACACAAGACATAGAGGCAATATCCAAAATATCTGTACTAAAATTTGTTGGGAAACATCCCAACTTGATGAAAATTCTAACCGAGATATTATGAATTATAATAACACCAAATTAAAAATTATAGTATAAAATTATCTTATGAAAGATTTTCTAGGAAATCCTAAATTATTTATCCATAAAAATTAAAATATTAATTGTTTATAAATTATTATCATTTTAATGTTATATTTTAAGGATGTGTAATACAGTGGATTCGCTTGAAGAAGAATTTAAACCTGATATTGATGATCTGGAAGAAAAAAAAGATATTAAAGGGTTAATCCAAGCCCTTGAAAATGAAGATTATCTTATAAGGAAGGATGCTGCCAGATCACTGATAAATGTTGGTGATGAGAGTGCAGTAGATTCCCTCATTCATGCACTTAAATATGAGAGTTGGGAAGATGATTATACAGTTTTAATTGCTGTAAGAGAAAGCGCAGCTGATGCACTTGGAAGAATAGGGGATAAAAGGGCTGTTAAACCTTTAATTCAGACATTGTATGAAGACTCGGATGAAGAAGTAAGGTGGAAAGCTGCTGCTTCCCTTGGAAAAATTGGAGATCATTCAGCTGTAGAACCACTTATAGAATCCCTCAATGACCCAAGTTGGGGCGTACGAAGGAATGCTTCCAATGCTTTGGGAAATATAGGTGATAAAGGGGCGTTTGATCCCCTTATAAAAGCTTTAAACGATAAAGATTGGCATGTAAGAAAATATGCTGCTGTAGCATTGGGAAAACTATGTGATGAGAGGGCAATTAATCCACTTGTAAATGCGTTGAACGATGAAGACAGTGATGTAAGATGGAAATCTTTGATTGCATTGGGAAAAATTGGAGAACCTTCAGTTAAACCATTATTAAATGCATTTAAAAGTGATGATTGGCACATGAGGGGGAGAGCTGCTGAAGTTCTTGGAAAAATTGGCGATGAAAGAGCTATTAAACCATTAATACGTGCCCTAAACAGCAGAGATAAAACTCAAAATAAATATGTTAGAGGACGTATTATTGAAGCTCTCGGAAGAATAGGGGATGAAAGAGCGGTAGATCCCTTGATTAAAGCACTCAATGATCAGTATATATATGTAAGACTTAAAGCTACAGAAGCTTTAGATTTAATTAAATCTAAAGGTAAAGGATCTTGGACTGTACATTTTGATAATGGTGAATTTACTTTTGATTATCCAAATTCTTGGGAAATAATTGAGACAACAGACGAAAAAAAGGTTATAACTGGCGGAATCGACAACAATTCGATGCTTTTCTCAATAAATCGATTAGATGATGTGGAAGATATAGATCCTGAAGAATTTGCAGGTATACTGAAGAATGTATTTCTGATGCAGAAAAGTAAAATTATATCAGAAGTAGGATTTAAAGCCAGGAAAATGGATGCTTATATGATTATAGGGGAAAACCCACATGACGTATCAGTAACCAAAATAATGATTGTGGTTTTTAAAAGGAAGGACTTACTTTTCTATTTATGGTTTGCAAGTGCTCCAGATAATTTCGAATTTTTTGATGAAGATATTGATATGATAGTTAAAAGTTTCCAGATAAAAAAGTTTTAATCACAGATTTACCCTATCTAAGTAATTATTTTTCACTAAAAAGTTCTTCTGTAGAATTTATAGATTAGAATATTTTACAAATTAAATTAGTAATATATCAAACAATCCCAATATGGTGATGTTCAAATGAATGAAATAAAAAAAAATCCCATTACAATTTCTACTTACAACCATGAAAAACTCTATTTTGCTGTGGGTTACTCAGAAAATAACAAAATTGTAAGGATAGCTCTTCCTCAAAAAAGTTTAGAAGAAGCTATTGGTGAAATTGCAAAATATCATCCCAACTACAAGTTATCAGACAAACACAATGACACTGCCTGTAAGATATGTCAAATATATCATGGTGTTAAATTAGATATCGAACTTGATCAATTAGAATTAGACCATAACAGTTCATTTTCTCCTAAAACATCCTTTGAAAGAGATGTGATCATTAAAGTTGCAAAAATACCTTATGGGACAGTAAAAACCTATAAAGAAATAGCAAAATCCATTAACAGCAGAGCATATAGGGCTGTTGGGACAGCAATAGGTAATAATCCATTTCCAATTGTAATACCTTGCCATCGAGTTATCAGATCCGATGGTAAAATCGGAGGATTCAGAGGAGGAACATCAATGAAAGTGGAAATATTAAAAAAAGAAGGAATAAAAATTGAAGAACTGAATAAAGGTAGCAGAATAATATCATAATTCATTCTGAAATAAAAAAAAATAAGGAATTGATGTAATTTATAATATCTTATTCACACTTGCGGTTCTAACCTTTTTATCATGAATGCCATGAATGCAACTACCATAGGAAACAGGAACAGATACATCAGCAAAAGTGCTATTGGTGGTAAAACAGCACCCATAACAGTTGATGCTGCTATCAACATTATCATTGTAATTACCGGACCTAATATCGCAACGAACATATAGATCATAGTGAAAGAATTCAATTTTTGTGCGTAGTCCTTGAGCTTCATCCTAAGTTCATAGGCTGTGTCTTCTGCTATAACATTAAGTGTTTTAGCAAGATCCCCACCACTGGAAAGTGTTCTTGTAATCTGATAAATAGCCCTTTTGAGTCCTTCAGAATTTATTCTTTCACTCATATCCATTAAAGCTTTTTCAGTCGTTTCTCCATATTTTATTTCCTCGAGGGCTCTTGCAAATTCTTCAGAAAGAGGACCATAACCTGAAAGTGCAATAGATCTCATACTATCATGCATACCGATCCCTGCACGAAGTTCTGTTGCCATTTGTCTGAGAGCAAAAGGAAGTTCCCTTGATGCTTCATTTGAACGTGAACCCTTCTGTAAATTTGGTAAAAATACTATTCCTCCAGCCATCAAGAGGATAATCAATCCGAATACCACACCAATAATAATTCCAAATCCAAGAATAATCATAAGCATGAAAACTACTACAAATGAGATTCCACCCATAACCATGATCAATTTAGGATCAAGGCCTTTTTTCTCATCTTCTTTTAGAAGTTCTTCCAATGATGCCTTCTGATAAGCCTCTTTTTTTGCTGTTTTTTCAGGGGCAGGTTTTGCTCCCCTATCATACTTCTTATCTATAAGTTCCTTGAAAATCTCAATTTCATCCTTATCCATTCTCATCTTTTCTATGACACGAGGAGATGTTCTTTTAACAGTACTTTTAGAAGAAGATGACATTTTTAATCCAGAACCCATTTTATCTGTTTTGGATCTTATATTGTCTGCTTTGGATGTGATATTACCTGCTTTGGATGTGATATTACCTGCCTTTGATGATAATTTACTAAATTTATCAACCGGTACAGATACTCCTCCCCCTACCTTCTTAGTTGAATCTACTGTCATTCCGCCGATTCTGTTAAAGAATTTTTTGAGACCATCAAAAACCATTTTACCACCAGAAAGTAATTTTAAATAATTTAATAATATCACACAACATTATTAATCCGTTATAATAATTTCATCAATATTTAAGTTCATTCATAATATTTTTTCGAGAATCTCATCAGGATCTCGATAGTAATTGTTTATATAATGTCCAACTTCATCAATTGATCTGATATTATTGTCTGCCAAGTATTCGAGTAAAAGTCTTCGCTTTTCAATTTCCTCTTCTATCTCTGTAATTCCAATACCACGGAGTTCTGCTATATCACGAAGAGTTTGGCTTGCAATTCCAACATATTCTACTTTATCTGATACATTGTTCCACTCAAAAACCCTGTTAAGCTGAACATTACCCTCTTCCATACCAACAATTTCTGCAACTTCGGTAACCCTTCTGATTGAACCACCTTCAGTTCTGTACATCCTATTTTGCATGATAATGAAATCAAGGGCAGGTATCATTATGGTTGGCACATTCATAGGAGGATTTACTAATCTTGTAACAGTTTCCCTTGCAGTATTTGAGTGAACTGTTCCCATACCTGAGTGTCCAGTGTTTAAAGCTGTAAACAATGTTACTGCTTCAGCTCCCCTTACCTCACCTACTATTACCCTGTCTGGTCTTTGCCTGAGGGAATTTTTAACAAGAATATCCATTGTTAGTTCTCCCTTCCCTTCTATATTTGGTGGACGAGTTTCCATTCTTAGAGTATGAGTATGAGGAAGTTGAAGCTCTAAAGTATCTTCAATTGTAATTATCCTTTCACGAGGAGGTGTAAATGCTGTGACAGCATTCAATGTGGTGGTTTTCCCTGAACCTGTACCACCGGCTATTATAGCATTACAAGGTTTAACACCGAGGCCATCGGTACAAACCCATAAAAATCCTGCTAAATGTGAAGATAATGTTTTAAAGTTAATTAAATCAATTATAGTTAATGGATCCTTCCTGAATTTCCTTATGGTTAACGTTGCCCCATCAGCAGATACTGGAGGTATTGTTGCGTTAACCCTGGACCCATCAGGCAACCTAGCATCGAGTATTGGAGTTTGTTGATCAATCCTACGGTTTACCTGTCTTGCTATAACATCTATTATAGCTTTAATATCCGAATCTTCTTCAAAAATAACATTAGTTATCATCATCCCAATTTTTCGATGATAAACAAAAACATTCCTGTTGACCCCTATAACCATTATTTCCTCGAGATCATCATCTTTGATCATCGGATCTAACTGACCATAACCTAACATCTCTTGAGATATTTGAGTGGCTAGTCTGTCAACATCCCTAACTCCTTTACTCCTCAGGAATTCCTTTACCTCTCCAATAAAGCTAGGTTCATCGATTCGGAAATCTTCTCCCTGGGCAACAGCTACCTCGACAAGTTTTTCACGAACTTCGTTGAATATTATTCTTTCTTGATCGGTGAATTTAGGAAGGCTCACATTGTAAGTAGGTATTAAACCTTCTTCTACAATCTCTGCTTTCAGTACATCAGAAACCTTTTTAACAGATTTGGCTCGCCTAGATGGTCTTTTCATAACCTTATCAAGGTTAAATCCATCATCCTCACTTTTTTTTGGGGTGGGTTTTATATTCTCCTCTTTTTCTAGAGTATCCTTCCCAAAAACGTCATTAGTGCCAGTTGATGACCCCTCATCCGTTGCAAATTCTCCTAGAAGATCCCTGAGGATTTCTTTACGTTTATCTTTCATAAGTCTCAACTATTTATATAAATGAACCAATATTTAAGCATATGGAAATAGAATGCACATGTGGATTTAACTGTGTAGAAGATGCACCAACTACATTGAAACATATTAAAAAGTTATACACTCCTTGTAACAAATGTAAAGATCCTAAACTTAGAAAATTCAAACCATTGAAGGATCAATTAAATCTTAAAAAGTTAAATGCAAATTCAGGACTTTGCAACTGTGGAAAAAGACATTTAGATCAAGTAATGGCACACACACTCAAGATTATGATGGATGAAGGTATTAGAGAAGAAGAATCCACACTACGAAATGCTTGCACCCCATTACTTACACCTGCATATCCCACTACATCAGCACCATATCTCCCAAATAAATCCCTTGTCATTCTGGCAGATGGAATGAACAAAAGGTGTGCAGAAAGAATTATCAATGAAATACCAGAAATAAAAGGTGTTTTAAAGGGAGATATTAAACAGACAGTGGGATTGAAAGATTCAAATTCATTACCACATGTTTATAAGTTACTTGCTGGATGCGACATGCGCTGTGATATTGTTTTAACTCCATATGGTGCATTATGCATCTACAAAATCCAAGCAGAGATCCATGTAGAATTCTCTAAACCCATATCACCAAAAATAGAAGCTTTAAAAAAAATAATTAAAAAATATAATGATCCTACTGTCCTGGACTGTACTTGTGGGCCAGGAACCCTGGGGATAGCCTGTTTGAAGTCCGGAGCAAAGAAAGTTGTTTTCAATGATCTCTGGTATCCTGCAGCCAAGATGGCCTTGTTAAATCTAGAAGTAAATGGATTTAAAACAAACTTTTTTGACGTAAGAAAAGGTTTAATAGGATCTGGAAAAAACTTTGAAGTTTACTGTGAAAATATAATGGATTTAAAAGATATTCTAACCGAAAAATTTGATATATGCATAATTGACACATTCCCCGGTGTGGATACCACAGATTTTGTTGAATCCGTAAAGGAGATGTGTAGAGAAGTAGTTATAATTTAGTTATAGTGTATCAAGATACATGAATTTCTATTAATCATTTACATTACAAGGTTATCCATTAGAAAAATACTTTGTCTATGCCATACTGGCGTAAATAATAATTGCTGGAATTATGAGGACACCCATTAAATTTGATTTATTCACACCTGTATAATGTGGGATCATTCCCAATGAGATGGATGTGATGAAGACTAATAAAACATATAAAATATTAACATTTTCTATTAATGCAAAAATAATTACCAATAAACTGGTGAATATGATAACTAATTTTGAAAGCAAACCGTAATTAATGCTGTTTATATACAAAATTAAAAAATCTCCAAGTTTAAACAGGAAAAAACAGATAGAGATAAAGCAGTAATTGATACAAAAACGAATAGAAGAAGATAGTTGATGTCGAAATTCTGTATTAATTTGTCAATAAAGACTGCAATACCACTTCGGGGCTCGCGTACATTGTATAGATCAAAGATCTCATAAGTGCTTTAATATATAAACATATACGTTTAATCATTTATAGCTTCATTCATTCATATATTAGGTAGTTATTTATATCATATACACAGAGCTGCTGTTAATTAAAGATGTATCATAGTAGCTGAATATTTTAAGTAAAATTCTATTTTAAAACTAATGCAGGGGACGGGATTCGAACCCGCGAAGGCCTACACCAATAGGCCCTGAACCTATCCCCTTAGTCCACTCGGGTACCCCTGCATATACCATGTTAAGCCTTCTCATTAATGGGAAGGTACTTATTTATTAAATTATATGTCAAAAATGGAGTTAAAATGGTAATCATTCAGTAGAATTTACATGAGATACAGTTTAAAAAAATAAGAAATAGGGATTTATAAGACTCTGGTTTAAATTTAAAGACATATTAGCCCGGAAATAGAATGTGAATTTATTTATTACATAAATTAATATTCAGAAACAAATCCTAAAAAGCTACTCTAATAGCTTGTGATATTCAATATTCAGTTATTGCTATTTAGAAAGTCGTTATATTTCTTAATATATTCAGTTATAGCTATCCTAATTAGATTGGATTTACTAACATTACCCATTGCAGTTGATATTTTTTCCAAGTCTTCGAGTTGTTTTATACAGGTGGATTAAGTAAATTTTGTGGATTATCAGGATATACAGTTTTTGAAATCATACTTAAACATGCTATGATTGATAAAATTATGAAAATAGGCAATATTATTTTCGCTCTGAAACTATTATCAATTTGAATCCAATTAATAATTAAAATATAACTTATTATTAAAAATTGTATTGCTGATAAAAAATAGACCAACTGCATATATTTAACATCGAATGTACTTTCTAATCCCATAATACGGATAATTAGAAAAATTAAACCTAATATCACACCAATAAAACCTAAAAATATAGTTGCAGAAACATTATACAAAATACCTAAACAAACACATATTGCGCTTCCCATAATTAGGAGAGTAGGAGGAAATATATATTTTTTAAAAAGAATATCGCTTTCTTTAGTATTTGAAACTTCAATTTCTTCATCTAAATTATCAACATATCCTAACTTTCCACCGCACTTACAATTTTCATCAAAAGTATCAGAAGATTCACCTTTCTGAAGCTCATAATAACCCCCACACTTATCACAAACTAAATACCCCATTTTAAACAACCTCTACAAAGATTACTACTAATTAATTCTTATATTCTACTATATAATCAGTTGTTGCATATCATAATCAAGTTTGATTACTAACATTATCTTTTATCAATGTTATTTGTTTATTAATGTCTATTTTTAATAGCAATTGCTTTAATTTATTATATTTATATTAATCTATTATATCAATTCATTAATGAGGAGAACTAGTATGTCAAAATTAGAGATTAAACTTGTAGACATGTATGAAAGTTTGAGGTTGAATATAATGGAGCATGATTCTTTGAGACTTCCTATATCATGGGGGATATTTCCTCTTCCATTAAACTCAACTTTTGAAATATTGATGAACGGTAGAAAAAAAGATATTTTCAAAAAGGATCATATTTTCTACAATGAAATCTCAAAATATATAAAATCCTATCGTTACGACTTTGAAATAAGTAAATCCGACAAAATGTACATTAACATTACTCTAATTCTATGTATGACGTTTATTGTGGTGACTTCAGTGTTAACAATAGTCTATTTTTCTTTAACCTCTTTGCAAGGCATACTTTTTACTATCATAATCGGATTTCCTGCAATCTATGTATTTCTAGTAGGGATAATTAGGCGCCGTAGAAGGACAAATGGGGAAAAACATGACCCTGATTTAAAAAAAATTGTCCAAATGCTAATAGACTATGGAGTTAAAATAATAAATGAAAACAAATTAGATCCGCAAGATTATCCAATTAAAATAAAACACAATGATTATGATGATCTAAGATATGAAAAACAAGAAGACAATAGCTATTTAGGGTATTTTAAGAAATGAAACAATATAAAAATATTATTATAGTGATACTGGCTTTGTTTTATCTATTGGTAATTCTAAGGATCATTATCTTGTATTTAGTTCCAAACACTGATCTCTTATATAACCAGATCCAACAAAATCTAATATCTTACGTTATAATTATAAAAATAATACTGATTTTAATGGCTTTATCAGTAATTCCCGCATATTATAGTTTGAAAAAAAATTTAACAAACGAAATGCCACTGAAAATAAAGAACATGTTTTATGTACTAATCTTTGGTATTTCTGCACTAATCCCATTAACAGCCTTATTGAACACTTATCTAACTGGAGACCTAATATTATCTTCACTACTCCTTCTATATGGTATACTATTTACATTAACCCTATACAAACATGAAAAATGGTAAATATGACAGAATAAATAACAACCAACATATTCATAAAATGTGAAAATTCTGATGCTAAAAAATTTTTTAAAATTTAAATGATCTCAAATCTTTAATAAAACACATATCAGCAAAAAAAATTAGTAATAATATTATATACAAATATATGTCAAAAAGGGAGTTAAAATGGTAATCATTCAATAGAATTTACATGTACACCGGGTATTATACCAATTAATGCACCACATAAAACACCTATTAAACATGCAATCAACACATCAAAAATCTTACCACCAATATATTATATAGTTCAATTTATTAATATTATTTTCTAAAATAATAGTATTACTATAAAACTGTTATAAATGAAATTAAAATTTTATAAAAATAAATTAAATAAAAAAAGTGGTTTTAAAGGTTATTACATTAACCTTCTTACATCGACTACTTCTATACTTGCAACATCCTCGATCTTAGATAGATTTTCTTCGACCTGTTCTGTTCCACCTTCAGCATCATCAACTATTACCATTACAATGAGTGCAACAAGACCGAATGCTATTGGATCTTCCTCAATACTGTGTAGTTCTGTGTTTTCTGGTATTGAACTTTTAATTGCTTCTTTAACTTTAGCCACATCCATTTCAGGACTTTCAGGCATTAACTTTATTGTAGCTACTACTTCTCCCATTATTTTGCCTCCTAAAAACCCTCAACCTGTAAAAGTTGATTAAATGGTTTGATAATATAAATAAATCTTAAATTTAATAAATTTAAATTAGTTAAATAATTTAAAAAAGATTTAAATTATTTTATGGTCCTTTGAAGCCACATTCACATTTGTATAAATGTCCGAATGTTCTACATTTCTCGCATCTGTAGAGTATTCTCTCGCATTCTGGGCATGGAAACTTAACATAGTTTTCCACTGGTGATATTTCCTGTTTACAGGATGTACATTCTATTTTCTCCATTTAAATTCCTCCAATGAGTGTATATTTAGAGCTTTTACCTTCTATAATCGATATGACCCTTTCAGGGTACTTGCCGTTCACAACATAACAATTAGTTTTATATCTGAGTAAAAGCTCGGGTAAAAATTCATCAACCGATGTTTCACCAAAATTTAGTAGTTTTTTTGCACTTATAATTTTTATAAGTTTCGCACCATCTTGGCATGGATCATGCGTATATATACCATCTACATCTGTTGCTATTAATAGTTTGGCCTTAATGAGATCAGCTATGTACATAGCTATTGAATCAGAAGTAACCTTCCAGCTATGTTCAAGGACATCATGACTTTCAATTAGGGCGGATGGGTTTAATAACGGCAATTTTCCTTGTTTTAATATTAAATCGATCATATCTACAGATTTGACTGATTCGAGCCCCTTAACTTTATCTGCAAGGAGAGTACCAACTATATCCATACACATTATTGCAGAATTATGGTTAGCTGTATCAGAAAAATGTATATCTCGGTCATAGTCCCTTATTTTATTTGCAAACATACCCCCTCCACAAATAAAAACTATTTTCTTAGGGGATTCTAAAGAATCATTTAAAGCTATAACCGCTTCGCATAATTTTATAGCTTTTTCAGGGAACAGACTTCCACCAATTTTTATAAGCCAATCCATTCTACCCATCCATAATAAAATATTAAATCTGTTATTTCAGAAGTTTAAGATCCTGTGTAATCTTATCAATTTTCTCATCCTCATCAGGACCAATACCAAGACAAGTTATGGTTGACCTTGGTAATTCAGTGTGTCCTGCATCATGAACTAAATATATAGGCATGTTTGTTGCTTTTGAAAGTTCGTAAATTTCAAAAAGTTCCTCAAGATCATTTGCCTTCAAAACAACCTTCTTTTCACCTTCAGATTCCCATCTTTTTATTATACGATCATCAGCTTTTTTATATGCACCTAAACATGCATGACATGCTTGAGCAGCTATTTTCCCACGGCTCATCTTAAGATCTGCCCTCATCACTATGATTTGTTTCATTATTTCACCATTTCATTAAATATTTATACGAAAAATAGTTTAAATTAATTTTATCCCAAAAATTCCTAATTATTTTAAATTTAAAATATTTAATTATAATAATCTTTTACCAGCCCGGTCTACATCAACTGAATACAGTTCCATTCCTGGAATTAAAACCCTTACAACTGGAATTTTAATCTCGGGTCTTGTAAGATCTACATATAAAATATCTTCAAATCCACATTTACTCAGAAGTTTTTTCGAAGTATCAATATCCTCTTTAAATGATTTACCTGAAGCATTTTTAAATTCATTTAATTCAATTGATAACTTAGATTCACCAAACCAATGGCTGTTTATGCGTTTCATTCTTTGATATCCTGCTTTTCTCATGAAAACTGCACGTACAGTATCCTCCCTAGTGCCATGAATCTGGGTTGCTCTACTCTGTGCAACCTCTGTAAGTGCCCTGATGACGGCAATTTCAGGATCTAAGTGTGTTCCAACACCCAAAGTCAATAATGCGGGGTCTTTTAAAATAGTGTCATCTGAAACTGCGGCAACAGTTGTAATTTTAATATCTGCTGTTAAATCAACGAGTTTAACATTAATTCCTGCTTTCTTAAACATAGCCAGGATATTTATAATTATCTCATTATCAGTATTTTCACAGCTGATCTCAGGTTTTTGCTGACGTCTAGACTCGAAAATACTCCAAGCATCTCTCTCCACAACTTCCATCATACCATGAAAAACTGCCTCTTCAATTTTATTTCCAGATGCAAGGCCGTTAGTGTTGGATTGAAAGATTTTAACAGTATTATCTGGAATATAAGGATGATAAATAGCATTTGCAGGTACTAATACAATACCATCATCTTTGAGGTTTGTTGATTTAACCCACTCCATTTTAGAAGTTTTTGGATCGAATAATAAATTAGGTAGTATCAAAGAATTTGGATTTATATATTCCTCAGCTGAACCCTCAAAAATACCAGAAACAACGTTCTGCCTATATTCCTCATTTAATTCTGCAGAATATCTCTCAAATGCTTCCATCATTGCAGATGCCTTTGCCTGTGGTTTAGTTGCACCTTTACCAGCATATATACTGACAGCACCTTCTGCTGCTGATGGTCTTATAGCAGAGTAAACTGGAATTCCAATCCTATCAAGATGTGTTATTTCAGCGACTCTAGTAACCCCTGCAGTCCTAAGCTTCGATTCTACATTTTTTATAGTGTCCGCGGGAGCTATAGCTCGGTGTGTACATCCAATATATTTTACAGGTACTTCTTTAAACATTTGAATCACTTTTAAAGCGTTATTAAAATGAAATTTACAATTATGTTTTTGGTTATATTAGTTTTATAGTTATATTTTAGATGTTAAATCAGTTGTCTATCAGGAAATCATAAAAATTAAAAATTTATGATATTTAGAGCTTTTAATACTAAAATAACAGAAAATAGGAATGTAATACCCCATATTAGTGGATTCCATCTAAATACTTTAGCACCGTCGAGTATACTAATCGGTATAAGGTTAAGTGCTGCTAAATAACTGTTTATAAAGAAACCAAAGTAAATTATGTTACTTATTATAAATCCCGAAACATCTGTTGCATTATAATTTATGTAAGGTGTTAAACCCAAAAATATTAAAGCCAGAACTATATTCACCAATGGACCTGCTATCGATATTTTCCCATTTTGTTCTCGTGAAATGTTATTTCCATGTATATAAACTGCGCCAGGAACAAAGAAAGCCAATTTTATTATTATCGCAGTGATTACACCAAAAATTAATCCTTGAAACCATACCCGAAATTCTGCATAGAATCCATACCTGACTGCCACGAACTTGTGAGCAAGTTCATGCAAAACAAAGCCTAAACCTACTGCTATAAGTGATGCTGGTATTAATAGTATGAAAGCGTTGATGTTACTTTGACTGAATATATATGCAAATATAACAGCTATAAACAACATTGAGATAATTATATCCCTAACCTCTCGGGCTGTGAAATTAACCATATTTTATAGACCTAGCTTTACACATATAATGATTTCTATATCAAAAAAATGACACTGATGAATTAAATCCTTTTAGAATATTTCATCTCATGGATTACTATTTTAAACTCTGTTCCACCATCATTTTTCAGTTGGATAGTACCATCAAGCTGCATTACAAGACTATTAATTAATTGTAATCCTAATGATTCAGTATTTCTAAAGTCAAGCATTTCTGGAAAGCCAATTCCATTATCTTTTACTTCTAAAATAAGTTTATCATTATTTCGCATAAGTTTGATGTTTATCTGTCCATTAGTTAGATTGGGAAATGCATGTTTTAATGAATTAGTTATTAACTCATTTATTATTAGACCACATGGTATGGCTGTATCTATATCTAAAAAAACATCATCTACATCTGTTATTATTTTTACATGATCTCTATCTACATATGACTGAAGAAGGTATGTCACAAGGTTCCGGACATAGCTTGAAAATCCAATTTTCGCAAATCCCTCTGACTGATAAAGTTTTTCATGTATCATTGCCATTGATTTAACTCGATTTTGACTTTCCTTTAAAATATCAACAACTTTTTCATCCGTTATATATCTTGTTTGAAGGTTTAAAAGGCTTGAAATGATCTGCATATTATTTTTAACCCTATGGTGGATTTCTCTTAGGAGAACATTTTTCTCTTCAAGTGACGACTTGATCTTATCTTCAGCCTGTTTCCTTTCAGTAATATCCCTAACAACCATCACAATATAATGTTCGTTACTGAAGTTAACAATGCTTGCACCTATCTCAACAGGAATTCTATGTCCATCAAACGTATTAAAAATAGAAGGAAAGGTTTTTTTGGCTGTTGATTCCTTGTTTTTGATCAGTATATCAAATATTCCTTGAATTTTAACCATTTCCTCTTTGTTTACAAGTTGTTCTATTGACATTTGAAGCATTTTTGAATTTGAATATCCAAATAGCTCCGATGCTGATTTGTTAACATCTGTAAAATGTCCTGAAGGAATTTTAAGCAAGAAAATTGGATCATTACTCTGATCCAATAATGCTCTAAATCTTTCAAGTTCGCCCAACCTCTTCTGAAGTTCAGGATAATAACTCTTTTGAATGGATGATTCGCCAAGACCTATGATCTTGTCACGTAGATCATCATAATCATTTAGATCTGCTTGATTAAAGGGCATTTTTAAATATTTCCTCCACATCACTCATTTTTGGTATCACAGGGTTAGTTACAATACATGGATCATTCATTGTCCGTTGTACTAGTTTTGGAATATCTTCTTCTCGAACACCAATTTCTTTTAAAGTCTGAATAACTCCAGTCTTAATTTTAAGCTGTGAAATACCATCTATAAGACTATATTTATCATTTAAGTCGCCAAACCCCATAGTTTTAGATATTTTAAGATACCTCTCAGGATCTGATGAGAAGTTGTAATCCACAACATATTCCAAAAGTAGAGCATTACACTCACCGTGATGCAAATCCATAAGACCCCCTAGACTGTGAGCCATTGCATGAACTAAACCAAGACTAGCATTTGAAAATGCTAATCCTGCATGTAGACTTGCCAACATAAGGTTACCCCTAAATTTAGGGTTCTTTGGATCGTTTATGCACTGTAATATATTGGATGAGAAAAGTTTAATTGCTTCAATTGAATGGACATCAGTAATAGGTGAACTTGCATTTGATACATAAGCTTCTATTGAATGGCTTAAAATATCAAATCCCGTGTAAACTGTCATATTAGAGTTCAAAGTGGTTGTTATTACAGGATCAATTAATGCCACGTCAGGTACCAGTTTTTTACTGATAATTGCCATTTTTATTTTTCGTTGTCTGTCAGATATTATTGCAAATTGAGACACGTCTGCAGAACTACCAGCAGTGGTTGGTATACATATTAAAGGTGGAGATGGCATTACAACTTTATCAACACCTTCAAACTCTTTTATATTTTTGTTATTTGAAATTACTATTCCTATACCTTTTGCACAATCCATTGGACTGCCACCACCTACTGCAACTATTACATCACAGCCTTCTTCGTTGTAAACACGAGCCCCCTCCATAACTTCTTCAACTCGGGGATTCGATGTTATATTGGAATAAATTTCATACTCATAATATCCAGATTCCAAAATTTCAATTATCTCATCAAGCCAACCTGAAGAGATTATACCATTATCTGTTACTAAAAATATTTTTTTTGCTGCAAAATTTTTTAGATACCGCCCCAACAGATTTCTAGCTCCTGAACCAAAAACAAATTCGGGTGATACAAACTTTCTGAGTTCAAATTCACCATCCAATCACATCAACCTCCTTGATGGACATAGAAAACTGAAAACTGAAATTTTAGTCTAAATTAACAACATAATCTTTGATATATAATAATATAATCTAGATATTAATTACATAAGATCATGATTATATAATAATAATACGTTTTAAAGATCTATGCAAATTTAAAACGAGATCATTGGATTTAACGAGATGAATCTGTGATACAAATGACATGTGAATACTGTGGAAAAGGAAGTTATGGTAAACTCATAACAGGAAGAAAATATTGGAATATTTTTTTAGCACCCAGTCAAAGATATCTAGGAACATGCGTAATTGCAATTAAAAGACATTGCGCCAATTTATCTGAACTTGAAGATTTTGAATGGATGGAATTTTCAAAAATAGTTCCTGAAATGGAGATTGTTATCAAAAAACTATTCAACCCTACACTATTTAATTGGAGCTGCTTTAAAAATGCAGCATATAGATCTGATAATCCAGATCCAGAAGTTCATTGGCATTTGATTCCCAGATATGATTCAGAAGTAGAATTTCATGGCATTAAGTTTGAAGATCCTGACTTTGGTTATATACCCCAACCTATAACGGGTGAAATTCCAAAAGACGTAATGAACAGCATGTTAAGTGAATTCAAAACCAATTTATAACCTGAGTATGATTAGCTGTCTAAAAAATTTGTTTAATATGTAAATTCTTATATAGATTTAGTTTAAGAGGAAATAGGAGATAAAATGAACACCAAATTGAAACAAGTTATTGAATCACTACATAACAAAAACATTGACTGCATGGTAGTTTTAAAACCCGAAAATATAAGATATTTAACTGGATTTAGACCTTCAAGCTCGTCAATACTAATATTGAAAGATAATCCAATTCTTTTAGCCTCAAAAATAGATCGGGAGGATGCATTCGGGAGTTCTATGGTAAATCTTGAAGTTTACAAAGAATTTGATGATGTAAAAAAATTATTAAATGGTAAAATTGGTATTGAAAAGTCGATGACAGTTGAAACCTATAAAAAATTATCTGAAGGTTTTGATGTTGAAACAACTGACATAGTGGATATATCTAGATCAGTAAAATCAAATTGGGAAATAGAGAACATTGAGAAAGCACTTCAAATAGCAGAGAAATCCTTTATGGGACTTGAATTTACAGGTACAGAAGTAGAATTGGCTGCTCAACTTGAATACAACATGAGAATTAATGGATCGGAAAGGGCATCATTTGAATCTATCATGGCATCAGGGCCCAGAACCAGCTTACCACATGGTACACCATCATTGAATAAAGTTGAAAGTCCTATTTTAGTTGATTGGGGAGCAGTTTATAATAATTATTCATCAGACACTACAAGAACGATCATAGAAACAGAAAGACAGGAAGAAATATTCAATATAGTATTAGATGCCCAAAAAACAGCTATTAAAGCCATAAAACCCGGGGTAAGATCTTGTGAAATTGATACAGCAGCTCGCGATGTTATAACCGAATATGGGTATGGTGATGCATTTATCCATTCCACCGGTCACGGTGTTGGACTTGAAATTCATGAAAAACCTAATTTATCAAAAAACGATGAAGCAAAGCTTGAAAAGGGAATGGTAATTACTGTGGAGCCTGGAATTTATCTTGAAGGTGAATTTGGTGTTAGAATAGAAGATATGGTTCTTGTAAAAAATCATGCCTCTGTTTTAAACAAAATTAAAACAAAAATGAACTTTTAATAAATTTTAGACCTAAAGTTAAAATGTTTATTATTTTTTTTATAATAAAAATAATCAGCAACCTTATATACATATAATTTATATATTAAATTTATATAAAAGGTGGAAAAAATGGCAATTATACCCACAGCATTATCTCCAGTATCAAAAAGTCTGGACAATCTTTTACCAGACAAATACCTAGTTTTAATACAGGAAAATCTTATTAGATCAGGGATGTATGTTAAAGCATCCGATCTTATGACACTGGTAATTTTAGGTGGTTTAGTATTTGGATTGTTAGGGCTGGTTTTATTCATTGCAATTGGAATCAATCCAGTCATAGGGTTGGTTGTAGGATTAGTAACGCCTGTTGCCATTATTTTTGGTTGGTTATTTTTTTCTATGGAACGCAGAGTAGATGCGGTAGAACAAACAACACCTGATTTTTTAAGACAAATTGCATCACTTTTAAGGGCAGGTATAGGTATTGAAACCGCTTTAGAAGACATTTCAAAACAAGGTGGTGGACCACTCAACGACGAACTTAAAAGAGCAGTTATTGAAATAAAAATTGGAAGTACATTTGATGATGCATTACTCTCTATGGGTGATAGATTAAAATCAAAAACCCTTGATAGAACATTCCGGATGATTCTTGAGGGTAAGAGAGTAGGTGGAAGCTTATCAGATGTAATTGAAACTGTTGCAGAAGATTTAAGAGCTGTTCTTGCATTGAAACGTGAAAGAAGAGCTAATGTTATGATGTCTGTAATGTTCTTGCTCATAGCCGCAATAGTAGCAGCGCCTTTTGCACTTGGAATGATCATGATTTACTCGGGTTTCATAGCTAGCTTGGGTAAACCAAATCCACTATATGATGCATCTTACATTGCAGCAAGTGGTTACATTATTATCCATTCTATAATAGCCGGACTTTTAATTGGAATAGTACTCTATGGTAGTGCAAGGAAGGGCGTAAAATTTTCATTGATCCTCGCCCCTGTAGCTTTTGGGATATTTTATGTAATAAAAACCTTTGGAATGCTGTTCATAGGAGTTAAATAAATGGGTGGTAAATTATGAATATTATTAATGACGATGCAGCTCAAACA
>PMGM01000011.1 GCA_003158115.1 Methanobacterium sp. | reverse complement strand
TCAACAATATAGCAAATATGGGGAATACATCTCTATTTTTAAACATAAATTTTAGTGAATTAGAAATTATACTTAATCCCAAGATCATAAAATATGCTACTGAAGGCGCCATCAGTAAAAAGTATCGATTATCTTTAATTACAAAGACACTACTAAAAATGAAAAACGCCATGAACCATGTAAAAAACATAATATGCAGATCCATATTTTTTATATTCAAATTTTTAGTGATATCATAAAATAAATAAGCCATTACAAAAAATATTAATTCACTTACATAGTACAAAGTCTTTCCAAAACTAACTAAAAAGATAATACTTAAAAAAACAAATAATAAGAGCTCAATTTTAATAATTTTATTTTGTGAATATGCCTTAAGTAGATCTTTGTTGAGTTTAATCTTCATTAATCTGATTAAAATAAATGTTAAACCACCAAATGCCACGATTAACGTGATTGTAATACCTTGAGGTCCAGTAAAACTAGGGAATCTTTCTACAAAAAAGAGTATATTAGGATTGTAAATAGCACTTACATATGAACCAGTACTTATTGTAGATGTTGAACTGAAATTAAGAAGTGTGTATAGTACATTCCCAAATTTTTCATAGAAAAACAATAACACTGGTATAATTACTAAAATAGATGCAATTATTCCTATTAAAATATTTTTTAGATTAATTTTGTCCTTATTAATCAATAAATATAAAAGGATGGGGAAAATTAAAAGAGCATTATTGTATCTAGCCAAGAAAGCAAATAATGCAAATGGAAACATTAAAAAAAAGAACTTTGAATCCTTTTTAACAGCTAGGACCAGAAAGTATATGGCCCAAATAGAAAAAGACACACTTGAAAGGTCAGAAAACCCAAATCCTAAAATTGTTAAAGTGATAGGGAATGTAGCATAAAGCAATCCTCCTAAAAAACTTTCAAGATCATTGAATTTGATCTTCAATAGCAAAAACAACCCAATTACCCCAAATAGAAAAGATCCACCATCAATATAAAAAATTGTGTTTATTGAGGTATAACCTATTCTAACGAATAAGCTTGTAATTAATGGAAAAAGTGGAGGTCTAGTTAAATCTGCATATCCAAAGCCTTGTCCTGCAAATACTAGTGCATCTGTAAAGAAATCCACACTATCGGATATGGGTCCTATATGTAACTGAACAAGTATACGATAATAAGTTATCAAACTGACTATTATAGTAAGCAAGAGTAAGAAGAAAATTGTGGTAAAATGACTTCTAATGAAATTTTTTAATCGTATGATGCTATTTTTTGAAGTTTCATAGAAATTGTTCATCGAACCACCCAAAATAAAATTGATTATATCTTAACTTCATTTAATTTTCGCCCTAATATAGTTGATTGACTTTAAGAAAATATTTCTTGGTTAATTATCCTATTAGATAATTATATGGATCTACTAATTCGATTAAAATTTGTTTATAAAATGGAATAACTCACAAATAATGAAAATTTAATAATCAAATTCTTTTATAGATAATTAGAGGCCCAGTAATATTATTATTGAACTCTTTTATTGGTTTATACGATGTTAAGTTTTTCAATGGTCTTATACAAAAATAATAATCCGCATTATTTGTTACTAGATAATTATTAAATGCATTACTATCAGCTTGATTAAATGAATTATATTTAACTCCATCAATAAATGTTTGATTATCCTTAAATACAGGCACGGGTTTCACATCGGTTTTAAGATACCAGCTTAAATTTGGCCATAAATCCGAATAGATATTTTGACTTTTATAATTTGGATCATAATTTACAAACCATTGACTTGCCATCTGAATCTGATCATTTGTAATCACTTCATCACCATTTGAATATAAGATTAGTGGAATTTGATATGCAGATGACAGAATTATAACAGAAGTGATTATTAAAGCAATAATGGAAAATACAGTTTTCCTATTTTGAAACTTATATCCTAAAACATTTGAAACTTTACTTAACCCTAAAATCATAAAGTAAACAATAGGAGGAGTCATAAGCAAAAAGTATCTAGGACTCTTAATAACAAATACGCTACTAAAAATGAAAAACGTCATAAACCAAACAAAAACCATAATATGAAGTCCCAAGTTTTCGTTCTTAATATCCTTCGCTAGATCGTATAGAAGGTAAGCAATCGCAAAGAATAATATTTCGCTAACTAAATACATAGTCATGCCAAAGCTTGCTAAGAATATCAAAATTAATACAACACATAATGCTGACTTCATTTTGTAAGAATTACTTTTTGAATCTAAAACGTCAAATATATTAATTTTATTCCTATTACGAAGAAATTTCTGGATTAAATATANNAACACCAACGTAAGTGGGAAAGTTTTGGATAAAATAGAAAATATTCGGATTGTAAGATACACTTTCAGTTGAAACTGATACCGCTGCAGAAGTTGCTCCAAAATTTAAAAAAGGATATAAAAAATTCCCAAATTTCTGATAAAAAAGAACTAATACAGGCACAATAATTAATATTGCTGCAAAAATTCCTCCAAAGATATTTTTAAAGCTAATTTTATTTTTATTTATGAATAGATAAAAAATTATAGGAAAAATCAAAAGAGCGTAATTGTACCTTGTTAAAAAGGCGAACATTGTAAATGGAAATGCTAAATAAAAGAATTTTGAATCNNATACACTAGCAAGGTCTGAAAATCCAAATCCTAATATTAATAGAGTAATTGGAAAAGTTGCATAAATTAATCCTCCTAAAAAGCTTTCCAGATCAGTGAACCTAACTTTAAGAAGCATAAACATCCCAATTATACCAAAAACAAATAATCCACCATCAACATAGAAAATAGTGGTTACTGAAACATATCCTAATCGAAATATC
>PMGM01000043.1 GCA_003158115.1 Methanobacterium sp. | reverse complement strand
ATAATGCTAAAATTGAGGATAAAACTGTATATATGAAATAGAAAAATCTTAGAACTTGAATATTTCTTGTAACATCAAATTCATTTAAAAATAACATGTTAATTATAAGATTTTGTAACACATTATCAAAAAATTAATATTTTTTTTATCAACATTACAGTAAAATTAAAAATTTTAAATAAAATTGTCTTATTAATATGCTAAATAATTTAAAAATAGAAAAAAAAGTATTTGGGTTTATGTAATGATCATCAGGGTTTCGCCTGTACTAACAGTATCCCCTTCTTCGATGAATATTTCCTCAACAGTTCCAGAATTTGGAGCATAAATATCATTTTCCATTTTCATGGCTTCCAGCACTGCAACAATGTCTCCCTCATTCACCTTATCATTTTTTGCAACCTTTAACTTCAGAATCATACCCTGCATACTAGAAGTAACACCACCCTCAACAGGTCCACTTGGAGCTTTTACACTAGATCCTATCTCCATAAATCCTGTTGGGACAACTTTAACATCAAAAAGTTCTCCATCAACTTCTACATTATACTCCGTTGGTATTGATGGGGTATTTCCACTTTCAACTTTTTTAGGTTTCTCAAGTAATTCTTCTATAACTTCACCTCTTAAAAATTTAGGAGCTACAGCCGGATAAAGAGCATATGTTAAGATGTCTTCATCCTTTTTTATGATCCCTAATTTTTCTCCTTCAGCACGGAATTTTTCAAGTTCGGGCTTTAGAAGATCAGCAGGTCTTGAATCTATTACTTCGGCATCCCCTATTATTTTCATTGCAACCTCCTTATTTATAGGTGCTGGAGGCCTTCCATAATATCCTTTAATATACTCTTTAACTTCTTTGGTAACGTTTTTATACCTTTCACCACTAAGTACGTTCATTACGGCTTGTATACCAACTATTTGACTAGTCGGAGTAACCAGAGGAGGATATCCCAATTCTTCACGTACTCTTGGCATTTCTTTAAGCACTTCTTCATATCTGTCGAGAGCGTTCTGTTCTTTAAGTTGTGAAACTAAGTTTGAAAGCATGCCTCCAGGTATTTGATAGAGAAGTACATCTGTATCGACTTTTTCTGATATTGGATCTATTAAACTGCTATATTTTTTTCTTATACCCTCAAAATACTTTTTGATTTCACTTAATAGTTTTAAATCAAGTTCTGTGGCATAGGGTGTTCCTACAAGTCCTGCTATTATACTTTCAGTTGGTGGTTGGGAAGCTCCCCATGAAAGTGGAGATATTGCTGTATCCAGTATGTCTACTCCGGCTTCACAAGCTGCATAATAACTCATTGGAGTCATACCGCTGGTACAATGACAATGTAAATTTATAAGAAGGTCAGTTTCATCTTTTAGTGTTTTTACAAGTTCATAAGTATCAGTTGGAGATATAAGTCCTGCCATATCCTTAATTGATACAGAATCACATTCTAAAGCTTCTAATTCTTTAGCAAACTCCACATATTTTTCCAATGTATGGAATGGACTAGTAGTATAACTAATTGTTCCTTGAACGTGTGCTCCTTGTTCTTTTGCTACTTTTATAGAAAGTTCCATGTTCCTAACATCGTTAAGTGCATCGAATATCCTGAAAACATCGACACCATTTTCATAGGATTTTTCAACGAAGTTTCTTACAATATCATCTGGATAATGTTTATATCCCACAAGATTTTGTCCTCTAAGTAACATCTGTATTGGTGTCCTTTTAATTACATCCTTGAGTGCAATAAGACGTTCCCAAGGATCTTCATCTAGATAGCGTATACATGTATCAAAGGTTGCACCACCCCATGCTTCCAAAGAGAAAAATCCCACTTTATCCATTTTTTCGGCAATGGGTAACATATCCCTTGTTCTCATCCTTGTAGCAAGTAGAGATTGGTGTGCATCACGAAATGCAGTTTCAATGATCTTTATCCTTTTCATTTTGACCCTCACAATAAGCTTGAATTTAGTTCAATGTCTTTATATAAATAGGCTGAACTTCCTTATATATTTCGCAATTTCTACAATGAATTTTTTTGTTTATTTTAATAAAAACTCTTCATAATGATTTTTGAATTCAAAAAGAATTCATAATTATATTAAGTAATTTTAATGTAAGAAATCCTTGAAATTACCATAATTATTTCAATTTAGATCCTAATAATTTTCATACTTCACACACAATAAAATCTTTATTTTCATAAACTACCTTTGTAAATGATGGTTTTAATTTGTTAACGTTTTGATAAAGCATTTTATTATAATAATATAATGGATACAACTCAGAATTAGCTTGATATCTATTTAATGTATTATAATCTGGCGGAAGTGTCAATCGTTTATCGTATACGATATAACCGATGTTATTAGTTTCAAAATATGATTTAGATGTGGTATTATTAATATTTGCAAACATATAATTAATCGGCATTCCTGATACTGCTGCAATTAAAACTCCTGTATAAAGATTTGAAATAGAAATTGATTTGTTTCTATCGCCATTTGCCATAAACCAATCCGCCACCTCAACTTCAGATGTACTAGGTGGGGCTATCTGCACTGATCCAAATATTGTAGTGGCGTAGTATGTGCCAAGAGTAGGATCTGAAACATTTAACACACCAAATAACATTGACAATGCAAAGATGCATATTAAAAATGATGATCTGAACTTTCCTGATGAAAATCTATTATAATCCTTTAGTTTATAGTAAACATGGCTAACTGCAAATCCGCCTAATATTGAAAGAGGAATAACAATATAAATCAGAACTCTTGAAGATAGTACGTTAACTCCAAAGTAATATGCTTTGCTTAGTATGATCATTGCAATAATCCATGTAAAAATATATGCATCTTTCCTACGTCTCAATTTTATAGCAAAGAAAGCACCAATCAATGAGAATACAGTAAGAAGCAAACCAAAGTTTCTGATATATTTATCAAAACTTAATGTTTGATTGTAGTTTAAAGAAGTGCCGAAACCTAAAACCGATGTTATCCCCTGACTAAATATACTTTGTATTATTGTAGGTTTGAAAATCGATATAGCTATAGCAGCCAAGGCTATAACTCCTAATAAAGAGATTAAAAATGCTCCATAATTTTTTATTATGCCTATATTCCTGTATACTAAAATTTCTAAGATGGTAAATGCGGTTATTGTTATGATTAAACATAAAAGCGCTGCTTGATGTGTTCCTGCAATTATTAACATTAAAATTCCAGCAATAAATGCATATTTAATGCTTTTTTCTTTTATGGAGGCGTAATATAAGTAAGCTGCCAAAGGTAAAAAGATGAGTGCGAGATTTTCAGGTACGGGGAGCATTATCCTGTAGATTATGGTACTGGATATCATTAAAAATCCAGCCGATAACCCTGCAACAGTTCCATAAAATTTTTTAGCGACATAAGTTACAGACAGGATCACAAAAAATGCTAAGAAAGGTTGTAGTGCCCTTGCAATACTGAAATAATCTACTCTAAATATAGTACCAAGAAATGCTATTAAAAAATGGAATAATGGAGGATATCCTATTTTCTGACCTATAGGATAATTCAATAGTGGGTTGGCTAAAACAAACCCATCTTGAGTGTAAACTTTTGCATATAAAACATGATATATCACATCCCAGCTCAGTGGCCAGCTGTGGGTTAATGTTGGAATTAGGGTAATTAAAAATATTGATATAGCTGGTAAAATTAGCAGCAGTTTATTTTTATTATGTTTAGGAAATTCCATTTGAATCACTTAAGATTATATATCTTATACATTCCATCTGGAATATTTTTTTTTTAAAATAGAAAAATAAAAATAATTTATGTGAATGAATATAATACAAAATTGTTTGGGAATTGTTTATCTTTCCCTTTTCCCGGTTATAAAATCTTCAACCATCTCTTTAGCAATATCATCTGTGTACTGTTCTGGGGGATGTTTCATTGTATAAGCGGATATTGATTTTAACTGTCCACCGATTCCTCTTTCAAGAGCTAATTTACAGCATCTTATTGCATCAATTACACACCCGGCCGAGTTTGGAGAGTCTTCAACACTCAGTCTAAGCTCTATGTTCATTGGAACATCGCCGAATGTCTTACCCTCCATTCTTAGGAAACATATTTTGTTGTCTTGCTGCCATGTCACATAGTCACTGGGACCAATGTGGATGTTTTCGTCATCTAACCTTTCAGCAAGTACGGATTGTACTGCTTCAGTTTTAGACTCTTTTTTTGAGTCGAGTCTGCTGCGGTTTAGCATGTTCAAGAAGTCTGTATTACCACCAGTATTCAGTTGATAGGTTCGCTCTAGTTTAACTCCCCTTTCGCGGAATAAATTTGCAAGAGTTCTATGGGTGATTGTAGCACCTATTTGTGCTTTTATATCATCCCCAACTATAGGTATTCCTTTTGCTTCAAATTTAGCTGCCCATTCAGGATTACTTACAATGAAGACAGGCATGTTGTTAATAAACGCAACGCCAGCATCTAATGCACACTGTGCATAAAACTTAGTTGCATCCTCAGAACCAACTGGAAGGTAATTTAATAAGACTTCAGCTCCACTTTCCTCTAATATTTTTACCAAATTATTGTGATCATTTTCTTCTTTATTTGATATTATAAATGTGTAATCATCCTTGTGATCTGCCATGTGTGGTGCAACACCATCTAATACTTGGCCCATTACGACTTCAACACCCATTTTTGGTATATCACTGCAGAATACTTGGGTACAGTTAGGTTTTGCAAATATAGCTTCGCTAACGTCCTTACCTACTTTTCTACTGTCAATGTCAATGGCTGCTACAATATCTATGTCAGAAGGATTATAGCCTCCTATATCCCAATGCATGAGCCCAACGGCTTCCTCTGGATTTTTATCTTTATAATAATGGATTCCTTGTATTAGTGAGCTTGCACAATTACCAATACCGATTATCGCTACTTTTATCTTCTCCAATTACAACACCTTCTAAAACACCGTTATATCACGTTAATTGTGCTATGTTAATTTATTTTAAAATCAATACATAAATCAATTCATAAACTTTTATCTCTTTAAAGAAAGTTTGCTTATTATACTATTAAATGTTTCGATCAAATCATATTAATTCATTGAGGATTAGGAAACTGGGTATAAAAGGTTTATACCCTTAAAGATTAATTAAGATCAATTATTTTTTATTTCCATAATCAAGATTTCAAATCCAATTTTTAATCACTAATCCATTAAAAAACAATAGATAATGGGGTTTAATTTATTTAACAATTGATTGAAAACTCATCAAACCAAAAAATCCTGATGTTGTTAAAATAATACTCCAGATAACTATTCCAATAGACATCCAGGATAACAATCGATATCGTGGTGCTTTAAGTCCAATACCTAATGCAGCCCCGATGGGTGCTCCAAAAAGTAGTGGTGATAATAATCCTAAACCTATTATACCATATTTATTCCAAATATCGTAGATTCTACCTTTTTTAATTAATTGTTCTCCGTAACGCCATTTTATAAACCTTTTTCTAATACCCTCTCCTAGTATTATAACGAGATAAGCAGATAAAATTGAACCTGCTGCTGATATAATGGCTATTAATACGGGGTTTAAATTTAGAAAAAAGCCTAGAGGAACTCCTAACCACAACTCTATTATACTGGCTCCGAAAACAGCTATCAAGCTTGTTATTATGTCCATATTTACATTTTCTTCTAGACATTAATTATTCATCATTATAATTATTCTTTAATTTAGAGAACAGATATGTTAGTTTTCTATTTATGATATTTAAAAACTATATAAATCTAACATCTTTATAATAATCATTTTTTAAGTCATATGGATTTTAAAAAAAGAGGGAAATTAATGTTAATTAAGTTTTATTGACGTTAAAATGCTGTTGTATGATTTTTCTGTTTGATTAAATGTAGATACAGGTGCAATGTAAGTTACTATGTAATAGAAGTTGTTTTTATCTATAACCGTATATTTTGTTGCTATGTTGGTACCAAAACTTCCTATCTGTGTTGCTGTTATATTATTAACCGATGTAGATGCAACTGATGAGTTTGATGTATTGGTAATTATGGTATTGGTGCTTGGAAGATTGAGTGTACCTTTAGATTTTGGTTGCATTTGGATTAGAATGTAAGCCGGTTGACTTGTTCCATTTGAACCTGCATAGTTTGTTGTTAATGTAACTTGTGAATATATTGTGTCGTTAGTGAAATTTCCAACTACATTCTCCTGTGACCATGTGTTGGGATATTCGAATGATACTGTACCCATGTTAAATGAATTATTTCCTGAGAAAGACAGTGCTATCACCAAAACAACAATAACAACTAATATTATTATCCCTGGTAACAAGTATTGATCTCTATCCATTGTATAACCCCCATTAATTTTTATTAGTCTATATTTTGTTTAATGAGAATTATATGTTTTTCCACTCGATAAGAACTAAAAACTAATGTTATTAAAGATAACTTACTCAATAATTATATTCGGATTCATAAAATAAATTAATTTACTAGATTCTAAATAATAAAAAAGGTTAAAAAGTATTATAAATTATTTATTGAGATTTTTAAGAAAAGCTAATATATAATTCACTGTTAAATTCTGTTGTTCTTGTTTGGTTATGGTACTGTTATTATCTCCCTTCTGAACACCATAATTTCCAAAGTTGGCATGATTTCCACCGGTTATGGTTATGAATGTTGTATTTGCTGGAAATTTATTGAGATTGTCTGAAATTTGTGTACTTGTTGCAAGCCCATCTAGAGAACCTCGGATAGATAACGCTTTAAAAGTAGCATTTGAAGCATTTGTATTGGGATATGCAGCAAGATATATTACTCCCTTAATTTTGTCCTGATTGTTTACAGCATAATCCGATGCAAAAACTCCACCTAATGAATGTCCACCTATAACCCAAGTAGATATTTCAGGATGTTGGGCTATAACATCATCTGCTTTGTTAGTCCCGAAAATTGCTAAATTAAAAGGCATTTTGACTATTATTATTGTATAACCATTCATAGCGAGTTTAAATGCTATAATAGAATATGCTTCGGGTTGAACTAAAGCTCCGGGATAAAATATTATCCCAATTGAACTTTTATTCACTGTCGGTGTAAATGTTATGGAATTAGAGTTATCAACAACATTATAAGATCCTGTTGAAGACAATGCTGCTAATGCAGTATTATCTGCATGTGAATAATCAGAAACGTAGTATGCAAAATAGGCAAATCCTCCAATTAACACTGCTAAGACTATTAATAAAATTAATCTCTTTTTAGATGTTATATATTTCATTTTTTATCACTTAACATTAATATTAAATGATTATCATTTGGTGGTTATAATTATTTCTATTCATTGATTCGATAACCGCAATGATTTCCACTAGCCTTTATGATTTTCCTTTAATTTCTTAACTTAGATATTTTAGTATTTAACGCTAAAACTCCGTTAAAGATTGGGAAAATAACTGATTTTCCTAGTTTAATTTTATAATTGAAACCTCTTCCTTCCATTTGTTTTGAAACATCTTTTAGGAGTATAGGAATATCCAGTTTTTGTGGGCATGCCTTGGCACATCTTCCACATCCGTTGCATAATCCTGCGTGGGCCTGTTTATTGCTTGTCACGCCTCCTAAATTACCTAAATATAGTATTGTTGCATTAGAACCTTTGAACATGTATTTCTGGTTGTACAAATCGAAACATTGTGGTATATCCACTCCCACTGGACAAGGCACACAATAACCACATCCGGTACAATCAACGACCATAAGTTCATTATAAACTTCTTTTACCTCTTTATAGAGTTCCATCTCATCAGCAGGAATTGAGTTTGCCGGTGTTTCGTTAGCTACTTTAATATTTTCTTTAACTTGTTCTAATTCTCCCATTCCAGAAATAACACATGTAACTTCTGGATGGTTTAAAACCCATTTTAAAGCCCATGCAGCAGGTGTTCTTTGAATATTTGATTTATTCCAAATTTTCTGAGCTTTTTCAGGCACTTCTCCAGCTAGTATTCCTCCCTTTAAGGGTTCCATAACGATTACGGTTATTCCGTTGGCTGCAGCGTATTTCAATCCTTCTGTTCCTGCCTGATTGGTTTCATCTAAGAAATTATATTGGATTAAACAAACATCCCAATCATAGGCATCCACTATCTTTTTGAATGCATCTTTATTATCGTGGAATGAAAAACCTATATTCCCTATTTTTCCTTGTTTTTTGGCTGTTTCTAAAAATTTTATTACACCTAATTTTTCGAGTTTTTCAAATCCTCCCTCACCTATGGAATGTATGAGATAATAATCAATACAATCAGTTTTGAGCTTTTCTAGTTGTATTTCAAGATACTTTTCCATGTCCTCATAACTATTAACAAACCATGATGGTAGTTTAGTACATAATTTTACTTTCTCTCTATATTCTCCTTGGAGTATTCCTCCAAGAAATGATTCACTAGAACCTGCATGATAAGGAAATGCGGTATCTATAAAATTCACTCCATGATCAATTGCATAATATATCTGTTTTTTAGCTTCTTCTTTATTGATCATACCATTTTTGGTGGGTAATCTCATGGCACCGAATCCCAGTGCGGAAAGTTCATCCCCATTATTAGTTTTTCTCATCTGCATATTTTTTCTCCCATTTGAATTTTATAATGCATATCAAATAATGTTAAATCAGTGATTTAATGCAAGTCTATTATACTACTAATTCACTGTTTGAAAGGAATTAATTGATTATTCACTTGTTTTTTGATGTTTTCTTCTGTCATTTTGTTCACGTTTTCAAAGTCCATGTAACCGATATATTTACCATCGATCAAACTTACTTTAAACTTTCAATGGTTTTTCTTGGTCCGCCACCGTGTGTTAAAAAGAATATTATCTCCTTATTATGATAATCGGTTGTTTTTAAGAATTGTTCTATAGGTGGTATATATGTATAAAACCAGCAAGGAGATCCAATATAAATACGACTATAGGCTGTCAGATCAATTTTCTTTAAGTCTGCTTTAAATTGATTGCGTTGTATTATCTGCTTTACAATTTTAGTTATAGTCGATAGTTTGCCTTGATTAGGATTATCATTGTTGTTGATTTTTAATAAGTCACAGTTAAGTTCGGATGCAATTTGTTTTGCCATTTTTTCTGTATTTCCTGTTGCTGAGTGATATATCACTAGTTCTTTTTTTGGCATCGATTTACCCCGAAGTTATAATAGTTAATATATTAATTTGAATGACTATTCATTCATTTTAAAAATGTATAATATACCTTATATAGTTTTTGTGTATTGAAAAACTATTTAATGAATTAATGATCAGTCATAAAATCAACACCTTTTGGATAATTATTAAAAATGATGAAAACAAATAGTTATAAAGAAGATTAAGAGGTGTTGAAATGGTAAAATTTGATTTTAAAAAGGAAAATAAGAATATATATTACCCTTCAAATAAAAAAGTGGCAGTAGTTGATATACCAAGGATGAACTTTTTAATGGTCGATGGAAAGGGTGATCCAAACACATCCCAAGAGTATAACAATGCAATGGAAGTTTTGTTTCCAGTATCGTTCAAGACCAAGTTTTTATCAAAAAAAGAAAATAACCAGGATTATGTTGTAATGCCACTCGAAGGCCTATGGTGGGTAGAAGATATGGAAAAATTCGATATCGAAGATAAGGGGTCATGGAACTGGACCGCTATGATAATGCAACCAGAATTCATCACAGAACAACTGATAAAAAAGGCAGTAGAAGATGTGGAAGATAAAAAAAATCCAGTTTCATTATCCAAAATCAGGTTTGAAAAATTTAGTGAAAGATTATCAGCCCAAATAATGCATATTGGGCCTTATGGGGCTGCTGAAGTACCTACAGTAGAAAAATTACATGAGTTTATAGAGAAAAGTGGATATAAACTACGCGGTAAACACCATGAAATATACATTAGTGATGTTCGAAGAACAAGACCAGAAGTACTTAAAACTGTTATCAGACAACCAATAGAACAGAAATAAAATGTTTAGATCTATAGGGAAATCTAAATATTTTTATAAATAAAATTTGGTGAAAAGATGAACAGGGGAATAAAAATAGTAGGATATGGATTTATTATGTGGTTAATACCCCCTTTTTCGTGTCCTTGATGATATATCCACTAAAAACATTTGCGGATCCACTTTTTTGAATCTATAATGCTGTTGTAGTAGCCATAACTGTTGTTTTACTAGGAATAACTTACTTTAAAACGGTTATTGCAAATTTTTTGAAGGAAGGGTTATTGATAGAAGTATGTTGGTTTTTAATATGTATTTTAATGGATTTTTTGCTTTTCCTATCACCAAGTCCTATGCAGATGAGCATCACAAATTATACGATGGATATTGGTCTTACTTATCTAATAATACCAACTGTAACAGTTGGAAATGGGTTACATACTCATGAGATATTGGATAAATATATGATTTTCTAATGGAATTAGATCACTTTAATCTATAGTGTAGACATTAGTAATTTTTTTAAAACTGGAGGATATAAAGTGGAATTTGATGATGTTATAAAAGAACTTGTCAAACTATCCGATACAGAAAATATAGAGGGTATGGCAAGATTTGGTATAAAACCTCAAAAGGCCTATGGTGTTAGAATTCCCGAATTAAGAAAGATAGCGAAGAAAACTGGTAAAAATCATTTACTTGCAAAGGAACTCTGGAAAGTTGATTATCGTTAAACTAAAATATTAGCCTGTATGATCGAAGATTTGGAATTAGTTACAGAAGAACAAATGGATAAATGGGTATCAGAATTTGATAACTGGGAGATTTGTGACCAGTGTTGCATGAACCTGTTTCGTAAAACCTCATTTGTGGATGAAAAAATTTTTGATTGGAGCACTCGTGAACAGGAATTTGTTAAAAGGGCAGCTTTTACTTTAATTGCTGTTTTAGCCGTCCATGATAAAAAAGCCCAAGATGTTAAATTCGAACAATTTTTCCCCATTATCATAAATGAATCTATTGATAACCGTAATTATGTTAAAAAAGGAGTGAACTGGGCATTAAGACATATTGGGAAGAGAAATATAGAATTAAATAAAAAAGCAATAACAATTGCCGAGAAAATTTATACAATTGATTCAAAAAGTGCTAGATGGATCGCAACAGATGCACTCAGAGAATTAAAAAGTGAAAAAGTTCAAAAAAGGTTAAATACACGAGAAAAAACTTAGTTTTAATGGGGAGTAATGTCAAAAAAAATAGTAATGGGACTTAATTAAACTTTTAATGGTTTAAAAGGTATACGCTGTAGTTTAGATAACTTGCAATACTCACCCATATTATATAAGGTACTAAAAGTAATCCTGCCCATTTTGATATGATTAAAAATGCTATGATGTTTGCAAGTATGGCTAACCAGAGGAGCATTACTATGGCAAAAGAACCGAATAGTGCATGTAAACTAAAGAAAACAACTGACCAAATGAGGCTGAGAACTAGTTGCACACCAAATATTAAAATTGCAAATCTCACATCTCTCCTATGTATTCCTTCACGCCAAACAAGGAACAATGCAATTCCCATTAATACGTATAATGTAGTCCATATTGGGCCGAATAACCAGTTTGGTGGTGACCACCATGGTTTGGATAATGTAGAATACCATGATGAAATTTGTGGTAATGTTACTATCGCCCCTAAATAACCTATCACTAATGGAATTAATATTGAGCCTACTAACATAGGAACTTCTTTTAACCTGAATCCTACCATCTTTTATCACCTCTAATTATATTAAAAAATATATGCCCAATCCAATGACTAATATTTAGTAAGCATTACATTAAATTAACCCTTTATAATGGGATAACCTGCTTTTTTCCATGACATCATACTGCCAAGAATATTGGTTACATTTTTATAACCGTTCTTTTTAAGAATAGATGTTCCTATACTAGCTTTATATCCAGTATCACAAGAAACAACTACATGTTTATCTTTAGGTACATTTTCAAGTTCATCTTTCAATTGTCCAATGTATATATTATGGGATCCTTCAATATGTTCCTTTATCCAATCATCTTCCTTCCTAACGTCCAATAAAAAAAGAGAATCTTTGCCCATATTTGGTAGTAAATCATGTACAGACCATGTTTTTACTGTTTCAAAATCACCAGAACATTTAAACCATACAGGGAAACCTCCTGATAAATATCCATAGATATTATCGTAACCTAGCCTCACCATGTGGCGTCTGAGTTCATCAATATTACTGTTGTTATCGTCTATGATGATAATGGGTTCATCGTAATTTAAAAACCAACCAGCATAGGCAGGAAGGCCATCTTTCCAGATATTAAGTGTTTTTGGTATATGGCCACCTGCGAAGGCAGTAGGATCCCTAACATCTATGACTTGGGCATCCTTAGCCATTAACTCTTTAACTTCATGCATTCTTAAGGGTTTCAAGTAAGGAAGTTTGCATATTAAATTCGGACCTTCCTGGTTGTTTATCTCCATTTTTTTAAAGTATGGTGGGGTGTAAAGTTTTTCCTTAACCTTAACTTCAATAAATTCATGTTTATCTTTTTGCAGTAGGGTGTTAGTTTTTTTCTCATACCCCACAGTTGTAAGCTCCTGTTCACGTATTTCAGCCCCACATATTGATCCAGAACCATGTGCCGGACATACAATAACATTATCTCCGAGAGATAATATCTTTTTAAATACACTTAGATACATTTTTTCGGCATTTATTTTCTTTTTTGATTCACCATAAAGATCACATCTTCCAATTTCTCCAGCAAACAGGCTATCTCCTGTGAATATCATATAAACATCATCTGAAACATTCTTATCTTTAACAATGATGGATATGCTTTCATCTGTATGTCCCGGTGTTTCTATTATCTCTAAAACTAGCGATCCAATTTGAAATTTGTCTCTTTCACTTACATAATTACCATATGCAAATTTAATACCATTACCATGGAATATATCTGCCCCAACTATCTCTTTAAGCTCAATTGATCCTATGGTATAATCTTCATTTCGATGAGTTTCAAATATGTAATCTATCTCCATATTATTTTGTTCTGCGATTTCTATGTAGATATCACAATCTCTTCGAGGGTCTATAACTGCGGCAGTTCCGTTTGAACCTATAAAATATGACTTATGAGCTATTCCTGCAGATTTCACAATTTCAAATATCACAATTATCACCTTTCTTCATTTTAAGTAAACCAAATTGCGTTTTTTTTAAATTTTGAAATATTCCAATCTGTTAATTCATATTAAATATAATATAATTGCTGATTTGTTATAAGCAAATTGTATTATATTATATATTAGTTCCAAATCAAAAATAATTTATGCTCGTTTAATCAAAAAATGAATGTTAAATTTAAAAACTTAATTTGAAGGTGCCATTATGGACTATATAATTGAAACTCATGATATAAGCAAAAAATATGGAGATTTTACTGCAGTCGATTCAATTAATCTTAAAGTTCCAAGAAACAGTGTATATGGTGTTTTAGGTCCAAACGGTGCGGGTAAGACTACTTTGATTTCTATGTTATGTACCATTCTTCATCCAACTTCTGGAAGTGCCACTGTTAATGGTTATGATGTTATGAAAGATTCTAAAGAAGTAAGAAAATCAATTGGAGTTGTTTTTCAATCAAGAGCTTTGGATGATATTTTAACCGGTCGTGAGCATTTAGAAATGCATGCGGCATTATATGGTGTTCCTAATAACTTAAGAAAACAAAGAATAGAAGAAGTTCTAGATCTTATTGCATTAGGAGAAAAAGCAGATGAGTTCACCAGAACTTATTCTGGGGGCATGAAACGTAGATTAGAAATTGGAAGAGGTTTGATTCACCATCCTAAGGTCCTTTTCCTTGACGAACCAACATTAGGATTAGACCCTCAGACAAGGGAAAGTATATGGGAATATATACAGAAATTAAATCAACAAGAGGATATAACAGTTCTCATGTCGACCCATTATATGGATGAAGCAGACAAATTATGTGATGAAATTGCAATCATAAACAAGGGACATATTATCAAATCTGATTCTCCAAAAAATCTTAAACATGAATTAAAGGCGGATATAATAACAATGAAGGTTGATGATCAGGAAAAATTCTTAAATGAAGTTAAAAAACTTGATTTCATAAAGAACATTATGGTTGTTGATTCTAATATCAAGATGATGGTGGAAGGTGGAGAGAACTTAGTTGCTACATTAGTTAATTTTGCAAACAAAAATAACATCATGGTAAAATCTATTGAACTTGATCACCCCAACCTAGAGGATGTTTTCATAAATTATACTGGAAAACGTATTGTTGAGGGGGCATAATAATGTCTGAATGGGAAGGAATTTATACAATATGGTTTAGAGAAGCTAAAAGATACGTAAGGTACCGTTCCCGTATTTTATCTTCAGTTGTAACACCTTTACTATGGCTTTTAATCTTTGGTACTGGTTTAGGGTCTGCTATCAAATTCGGGACTGGTATCACGGGGAGTTATAAAGCCTTCATATTTCCAGGGATAATTGGTCAGACCATACTTTTTACATCCATATTTTCGGGTGTTTCAGTTATTATGGATAGACAGTATGGTTTTCTTAAGGAGATTATGGTAGCTCCTGTGAGTCGTCCATCAATTGTCTTTGGTAAAGCATTGGGTATAGGTACTGCTTCAATAATTCAAGGTGTCATTTTACTATTGCTATCATTTGTTGTTGGCGTACAGATGACCCCAGTAATTTTTATCGCATCATTCCTCCTAATGATACCGATTTCAGTTGGATTGGCAGGTGTTGGCCTTTTAATTGCAACCTTTACAGATAGTATGGAAGGTTTCAACCTCATAATGAGTTTCATTGTACTACCAATGTTTCTTTTGAGTGGAGCTCTGTTTCCAGTAACAGGACTTCCATCGTTCCTTCAAGCTGTCGTGTATCTAGATCCACTCACATATGGTGTAGATGCTCTTAGACAGGTAATTATCGGTCAAGGTGCTCTTCCATTATATGATAGTACTCTTGTGGTAGTTGGTTTTGCATTATTCACCATTATATTGGCTGCAATACTGTTCAGTGAAAGGGAACAAAACCTAATGTAAACCCATTTTTTTTATTTTTATTAAAAAAATTAATAAATTATTTATCAAAAATATATGGGCTTACTTTACAATTCATTTTAGGAAAATTTAATGCTCTTGATGTCCTATTTTTTCTTTTCGATATATTTTATAGGCAGCATAAGTAATTCCAATTATCAAGGGACCTATAAACAATTCAGGTATACTCATTGTAATTGCACCATAAATAAATCCTAATAGGAATACTAATGGATGGACTTCAGAGTATTGTACTGAAATACGGGGTCTGATATAAAAATCTGTTGATGTTTCAATTAACCATCCAAATATAATTACCATAACACCTTGGAATGTATTCCAATTAATATACTAAAAATTCCAATTGCACCATAAACGATCCAAGGACCAATTATGGGTATGAACATAGCCACTCCACTTATTATGGCCAATAATATTACATAAGGATATCCAAGGAAGAAATATAGAAACCCTGAGAGTATTCCAAGTATAACTGCAGGAATAACATTTCCAACAATAATGTTTTTCAACACATCATCGGCACTATTGAATATTTCCAAGTAAAATTTTTTATCATTATCTGGAATGACATCTTTTACATATTGAACTACTTTGTCACCATCTTTAGCAAAATAGAAAACTTAGAATATTAATATGGGAAGTTGGGTTGCGACTAATGGAATAAACTTATCAATGTAATTACGAACTAGCTGCATAGGAAATAAACTGTGTAATTCCTGTTTTGATGGTTTCGGCAAGACCCTGTGAAATGGTGCCTGGAAGTGCTAAATTTTGAATAGAACTGTTCAGTTGCGACATATTCACGGTGGAATTGCCAGTTGCAGCTTGGTGGAGTGAACCGAAAAATGTGCCGGCAATGCTTACAAATTGTGTGAATGTGAAATATAACAACAAAATAATAGGGATTGCAAACAAGATCATACCCAGAAACACTGAAAGTGTATCATATTTAACATAGGGACGAATTTTTTTGGCAATAAACCTTACATGATATGCTAAAATAGCACTGAATATTACTATTGTTATGATTGGAAGTAAAATACCTAAAGAAAGAAGACTTAAGATTATTATTAGGGGAATTATAGTTGAAATGCTTATTTTTTTTGAGATTAAGAATCATTTTTCACCTACAATATCAATTTTGGTTAATAATATTTATGAATGTCCATTTAAGCCTATTTTATTGAGTATTCTGAATAGGAATTGACATATAAAAATTTTTTAACCAATTATTAAACAAATCCATAAAAGTTAATAATTATCTATTTTTTCCTAATTGTTTATATCGGATAAAAAAAATTATTAATACAGGAAATATTTATTGGAATTATGGTGAACAAATGTTATTGGAAGAGCTACACAAAAGAGAATACCTTGATACTATTTTTAATCAGTACGAAGAATTAACTAAAGACCAACCAGAACTTACATCTGAAATATTTATATTTGAGAGGATGGTTTCTAAAAGGGTTAAAAAGATATTAAAAAAATCTGGACAGTTGGATGATGTAGAACGAAAGGATCTTAAAGAAGTTATCCATTTTTCTTCAATTGCATTCACCGAAGGATCACTTGTCGCGGCATTACGCTTAGATTACTGTAATAGATGTGGATGGTGCTGTGAAAACTGTTCACCAATATATATAACAAAAAAGGAATATGAGGAATATGAAAGTTCTGATAAAGTTATGATAGCAGAAATCAAACCATTTGAAGAGGGTTATAAATTTGCAGAAGACCGCCCATGTGAACATTTTATTAGAAAAACCAAAAAGTGTGATATCTATAATGAACGGCCAGATGTGTGCAAGGCATTTCCAATATTAATAAAAAATGAAAATGAATATCTTTTCAGACCAAATCAGAACTGTAAATATGCCGTTGAATTTGTTGTACAAAAGGCGATTACCGAGATAACTACCTGCTTGAAAATTAGAGAGGATCCAAATTTCCTTAAAGATCTAGAAAAGCTTCTGGATAAACAAATTCCTGCAAAAGAGGATAATTTAGATGATAGGGTAAAAAAATGGAATAAGATTGCAGATGATCTTGATGGAAGTTTGGATTAAATTTATTCCTTTTTTATACTAAAATTAATATCTATTTTTATATATAAGTTCTTTAAATTTAATCTTAAATTCTGTACCATATTCACCATTATATTGAACTGTGCCTTCCAATTGGTCTGTTAATGTTTTTACTAATTGTAAACCCAATTTTTGAGAAGTTTCAAAGTCCATCCCGTCTGGTAGACCGATTCCATTATCTCCTATTATGAGGATAAGAGATCCATCTTCCTGATTTAGTCGGATATAAATTTTTCCAGTTTTTTCCTCTGGAAATGCAAATTTTATCGAATTAGTTACCAATTCGTTAATAATAAGCCCACATGGGACAGCAGTGTCCATATTTAATACAAGATCTTTTTCCACATCTATATCGACAGTTATATTGGTTTTCGAATAATATGATAGTAGATAACTTACTAAACTCTGTATATATTCTTTGAAATTTATACTTGCGAAATCTGCGGATTGATAAAGTTTTTCATGTATTATTGCCAGGGATTTTACCCGGCTTTGGCTTTCTCTGAAAATTTCCAGATCTTCCTGGTCTTTGATGCCATTGGACTGGAGATTAATCAAGCTTAAAATGATCTGAAGATTATTTTTAACACGATGATGAAGTTCTCTAAGTAATAACTCTTTTTCGTTTAGAGAAGCCTTTATCTTATCTTCTGCTTCTTTTATTTCTACTATATTATTCCCAATACAAACAATCCCCATTACATTACCATTTTCATTTTTAATAACGGATTTGGATAATAAAACAGGGATAAATTCACCAGATTTAGATTTTAAACAAGTTTCAAAATTAACAATTGTGTCAGATATGTTATGGGGTAAGTTACTATTATTTTTCCCGGTCTGATCTTTGAATAAATATTCCAATGGTTTACCAATTAGTTCTTCCTTGCTATATCCTAAAAGATCTGTTGTTGCATTGTTTATAGTCACAATATTCTTATTATGATCTAGCATAATTAAAAAATTTGACATGGTGGAGACTATTTGATCAGCTGCAATCGCTGCTGTCAAGGCAGGAAATCGATATTTCCATATTCCATAACTTATGAATCCAATACCAATTGTGGACATCATCATAGTTGTTTCAGGTATTCTTATTGATATATTTGGCAGTATAACATCGCTGAACATGCTTATCAAAAGAGGTAGATAAAGCCCTGCAATTAAATATTTTGTCTGCAACCTTTTGATATCTTTGCTTTTTAAATAATACCAGAAACAAATCCCCCCTGCAAAAAAAGTACAGAGAAGTGTCCATAAAGACATTATATAAAACAATATGGAATTTTTTGGATATAAATATGTCCAACCCCAATATTCCTTTATAATACCCTCTAATAACCAATTAGTATCCACAGCTAAAATAGCAATGATCACAGCTGGAGCATATATTAAAACATAGGTTAATTTATTTTTTAAAAGATTAGTTTGTCCAGTGAAAATAAGGGAAATATGAAGGAGGATTGCAGGCACAATTGGCCATAATCCACTGATTTTAAGCCATAAATAAGCTGTCTGAAAGTCTGAGGTTTGTCTGTATTGGAATTCTGCAAATGCCAAGAACCCTACCATAATACTAAGCAGAGCTATCATGATATTCAGCTGACTTTTGGTGTTTTTATGATAAATGAAATTACCTAAAAAGAAGCACACAAAAAATGCTATTAGCGAGATATATGAAAATATATTCATATTTTTTTTACTCCGAACTGTGTATTTAGTTTGCGCACCTACAAATAAATCTTTTCCTTATATACATGATTATTTTTATTATAAAAATATATAGTTATATAAAAAAAACATAATCAATAATAAAGTCTTAAATAAGTTATAACGTTAAAATGCTTTTGATTGTACAATATATTCAGTATAACTTATAATTGACATGATTCAGGGGGGCTTATGGTTTTAAATATCTTTTTTAGAAATTCTTATTATTGTTATTTCAATCTGATTTTAAAAGAAATTATTCATGGGGGGTATTTAACTGCTTTAGGGGCTCCAGCACTTGTATTAACGACTTCAATTATTACAAAATCTGATATTAATTTGCCTTTACTTGTTATATCCTATTTAATCCCATTAATAATTTACAGTTATGATTACATGAGTGATCTGGATAAAGATGTTGAAACCAATTCTGATAGATATGAACACCTTCATAAGAAAAAAAAATATTATCCTCTAATTATGATATTTTACATTATATTGCTTATTGCCCTACTCATTATCTTTTCAAACTACAAACTCGTACTGTTTATAATATTAATCACTTTAGGCGGTTTCTTATATGCAACAGTATTTAAAGGTTTAACCAAAAAGATTCCAATTTTTAAAAACATCTATACTGTGTTAACCTGGTCATTGGGAGGAACACTTTTTGTCCCACTCCAGTTCTCTTTAACCCTTTCACTTCCATTTATAATTGTATTCCTCTTTATAAATATGAAAGGAATGATAAATGCAATTTTCTTTGATTTAAAAGATTCATTAAATGATTCTAAGGAAGGATTGAAAACACTACCAGTTATACTAGGTAAAAAAAATGCAATAAAATTGTTACATTTTTTGAATTTAGTTTCATTTATACCTTTAATAATAGCAGTTATCCTAAAAATAATTCCAATGATTACAATTTCGTTGATTTTATTCTTTTTTTATAGTTTTTATTATCTTAATAAAGCAGAAAAATATATTGATGAGGATATATGGGTTAAATTAGGCTCTATAGCAGATTTTGAATTTATATTTTGGCCTGTGGTCCTTATGATTAGTTTACAAATATTTAATTTACATTATGCCATTTAGGAGATGAAATAAATTATAATCAATCAATTGAGCACCATAGAAATAAATCATATTTGAAAATTTTCAAAAAGGATAAAAGAAGGGTCATTCAATATAAATTTGTTCTACATTAGAATTAGTGATGCAAGATAGTTTCTATTATAAAACATAATAATTATTACAAATTTTTAAGTAAATTGCAACTGGAGCAGTGTTAATGGTAAAGGTAATAAAATCAGCTGTTAAATGTTATAAAAAGAAGACTAAAAAGACTGTGGGCGGTAAAAAAAAGATATACGAGTACAATCAATACTTGGTACCTTTGAAGAGATCGGATAAGTTTGAATGCAGCGAAGAAGTTTTCATCATACCTCAAAAGCAGATAGGAGAGTTAGTAGGTGAAGATCTATCAATGGCAGAGGATTATCTAAAGAATTTAGGAGCTACAAACAGTCATCTTGAGGCTTACGAAAGAGAGCTTGCTGAGTTAGAATGGAAACATAACGAATTATCTAAATCTTACAAGGAACTTGTTAGCAAAAATAGTAAAACTAATAAAAAGCTCAGACTAGAAATTGAGAGGGTTAAAATCTTAGAAAGCGATAAAGCAAGGCTCATGTCGAAATTGGAAGAGGTTAGTGATATCCATAAAGATCTTAAAAAGAACTATGAGCTTGAAACTGAAAAAGTCAAAGTTCTTGAAGAGGAATTAAATAAAGATAAAGATATTTGGACTAGCTTAAAAAGTCGTTTAGGAAGTAAAAAGGATGGGGAAGAGTAATGGCAAAAAGATCGGTATCAAATTCACATCCAACTATCAGCCAGGTAAAAATTATTGCAGATAAAAACAACTTCCCTATAAGTTGGCTTAACAAACAAGGATTCTGTGAATATGGAATATATCTCGAAAATGTCAAGGGGATCTCTATTAAACCTACTAAATCCATGTTGGAAGGCACAAAAGAACATGCAATACTTGAGTCAAATTTTAAAGTTGATGCTGAACCAGCCACATTTGATGAAATGCTTGAAACATCCAAAACTGGAGAAATACTTTCAAGAGAACTTCCTGTAATATCAAAACAATATGGGATCAGAGGATTCATTGACGAGGTATGGATGACTCCAGATGAGTTTATTATTATAGATGATAAACCTGGAACAGTTGCATATTCCTCTAGTATAAATCAGGTTTATGGATACTGTCTAGCCTTCAATGAAATGTTACCTGAAAAAAGAAGAATTGTTGCATCGCTTCGTGAAAGAGGTACTGAAAACATTTACTGGGCTTCTTACTTTGATGAAAAGGCAGAAAAGGATATTATTGGCCTTATAAATCGCATGCACAAATTATTGAATGGTGAAATCGAATTTAAACCCACCAACAATCCTAATAAATGCCGAGGATGTAGATTTAATACTTTATGTGATAGGAAAATGAATTTTTAAGGTAATTAAACCATGTCGATACCTTTAAATATAAGCACGGCATAAAAACTGATTACTGCAATGCAGTCTATTCTATATTAGTCCCGTGGGGTAGTGGTAATCCTGCTGGTCTTTGGAACCGGCGACGGCGGTTCGACTCCGCTCGGGACTACTTTTAAGTTTTAAAGGTTATTTCATGGAAAATATACTAGTTCTAGGTGCTAATACACGGCCTATTGTATGTTCATTAAAAAATATAGGATATAATGTTTATTCTTCCGATTATTTCGGGTGTATTGATCTAAAAAAATGTGTAACTAATTTTAAATCTGTTCTATCTCAAAAACCATACTTCTCATGTGGAAATTTTTCTAAAAAATTTAATCCTGAGACCATACTTAATAATGCTTCTGAGATGATAGAAGATGTAGATTATATAATATACAATTCAGGTATATCTCCATCAAAACTTCCTAAACGAAAATTAATTGGAAATCGTGATATAAATAATATAGAAAATAAATATGAACTATATAAACGCTTAGAAAAAAGTTTTGGTGATGTTTTCAAATTTCCAGAGACTTATTTGGTAAACAATTTAGAGAATGCACTTGAAATAGCAACTGCAAGTGAATCTAAAAAATTTCTACTCAAACCCCTTGAAGGATCAGGTGGTGTTGGCATTCAAAACATTGATGGAATCGATCCAGATACTGATATCCGTGGAGCAATTTTACAGGAGATTGTTGATGGACTTGACGTAAGTGCATCTGTACTCTCAAGTGGAGATGAAGCCATAACAATTCATACATCAGAGCAGTTAATCGGAAATAAATGGTTAGGTCAAAGGGAAAATTATGGATACTGTGGTAATATTGTCCCATATATCCAACAAATCAGCCCGAAAAACCAGTTGAACAACTTACATATTGAAGAAATTGCAGCTGATATAATTTATGATCTTAAATTAATTGGTTCAAATGGTGTAGACATGATAATAAAAAATGGAGAAGTATATGTAATAGAGGTAAATCCTAGATTACAAGGTACTTTTGAGGCATCAGAGGCAGCTCTAAGTATTAATATTGTACAAGCTCATATAATGGCATGTCAGGGAGAATTAATTGAAATACCTAAGCCGAAAAATTTTGCAGCTAAAATGATAATTTTTGCAAAAAAAAGATCCATTGTAGGGAATCTTAATATGAAATATGTAAACGATATACCTGCTCAAAATGTGATTATTGAGGAAGGGGAACCTATAGCAACTGTGTTAACATCTAATAAACTTCTTAAAGATACTGTGGATTCTGCAAAAAAAATCGTCAACAATGTTTATAGAAATTTAACACCAACGAATCAATAGGATTCTATTAATTTTTTCATAAAAAATTTAATCAAATTATATGAAGTGCAAGGAGTATGAATATGATAGTTCCAATCACTATTAAAATGGTTGAGATTATCATTGCACCAGCAAACAAGACAAAAAGTTTTGCACGGTTATCATCGTCTTTTACATCTTTAAATAATTCATTTAATGGATCTGGAGTCATTTTTGTTACCTCACTAAAAATATGTATTGTGTTGTGGTTGGGAGTTCCTTCCGAAGCATCTTAATATCTTGCCTGTATAGATAAGTTTCATTATTACATTCTTGGATGTCAAGTATCTTACAGATAATTTTATTCTCAAGTCTACCCGATATCCTTGAACCCGAAGCATTTGAATCCATCTCTATGTATATTGGTAATTTTAATAAATGTAGTTCTGATTCGCCTAAAATTTTTTTTATTATATTAAGCTCGTCTTTTTTAAATCTGTGTCTTATACCATCTGCACCAACTACATGGGGTTTCTCTTCTTTTAGAAGTTCATCTAGGAACTTTCTTTTTCGTGGTAAATGTCTGTTAAGGCTTAATATCTGTTTTTTTACAAGCCTATCTCCACGGTTAAAATCTGGTGTCATTGTAAATTTATATTTGCACTGAATGATATATTAATTTTAGTTATGATATTTATAATCATATATGAATACTATTTAAAAATTTAATATTTTGTGGAAGGTGAAGATATGGAAATAAATATTGAGCAATGCAGACAAAATGACAAGATAAAAGACGTTATCAGTAAGAGCAGTCTCCCAATCAAGCACATTAAACTAATGCTTAGAATATCAGATGTGATATATATCAATGCAATCAATTACAACGTTTCTATTGATGACGGTATTGTTAACATACTTCTAATTTCATCTAAACCCGAGAATAAAAAAGGTTCATTTAACACCATATCACTTACAAATGTTTTATACAGGATCAAGGATATGGAAAAAGAAAATAATGATTTTAAAACCAAGTGTGTAGTTATTGATGGAATGCTCCAAGTCCTTGTCAATATAACTAGGGGATAAATTTTTATATCACCATTATAAATAATCATTAGTATTCTTTACCGTTATTAGGAGAAACTAAATGATTAATGAAGATTATCATAAATTACTCATTGAAATCATTAATATTAATATTGAAGTGACGTCCATAGCAGATTCAAGACGATTAATAACGGAATTAAATGAGAGGGAATCTATTTTATTAAAACTTAAGGAAAATATTTTAACAGATATACGTAGGGCAGAATCAAATTTTCTCAAAGACAAAGCTGCCATAAGGAAAAAATATTCAACGAATCAGAAATCAGGTTTAACTGGTATGATCCGGGGCCATTCAAAAAGTAAACTTATAAACGAACTTAAAAAATTAGATTCCTGCTCTAAAACAAATATTGAAGATTTAAAAGAGCTCCGATACATGATTGATGATCTGATTGTACAGTTTGGAAACTTGAAGGATCCAGTAAATAAATCTATGAGAGACAGGTTTGGTAATTAGGCTAGACAAATTTTTTTTATATTAATAAAATTATTTATTTAAAATTTATATTCCTTTTTTATCCCTATTTTTATAATAAAAAAACTCTTAGAAATTTATATAAGAATAATATACAAGAAAAAAATCCAGTTAAAAATAAAAAAATAAAAAAAAGATTTAGTAAGTTAAATTGACTGGAAGGAGTATTAAAACACCTAATAAGTCATCTTTTTTTATTTCACAAGTTTCGGCTGCTGCGAATAATGCATGGTCACCTTGGCGTGTCATGCTGAGAGGTAATGGTATTTCCTCATCAACTGTAAGTGCATGTCCATACCTGTTCGAGCCATATCCACTCAGAAAGCTGAGATGATTGGCAGGTATTGGAATTTTTTTAATTTTAATCCGTTTAATATCTCCAGATTTAAATTCCATGTTCTCATCAGCTATGATAGCTTTTAGGTTACCTGAGATGGTTCCTATTCGGAAATCAAGTTGTTTTTTTGCTTTAGATTCTGCCAGATCTCTTCTGACAGTATCTAATCTTGTGGTGATCCTCATAGTCAATTATTCCATCTCCATAGTTTTTTTGATCATTTTTAACCTAACGAAGTTTTCCCTTTCCATTTCTTCAAGCCGCATCTCGATGTATTTAACTGTATTTTCGATCTTTGGAATGATAATATGTTCTAAAGCGTTAACTCTTCTTTTGGTTGACTCTATCTCAATTGCAAGAAGCATAATTGTCTTCTCAATTTCTGCAAGTTCGATAATGAGTTTTATAGATTCTTCAAACTTGCTAGCAGCTTCATCAAGCTTTACAGATGTTTCTAAAAATCCATATCCCCTTTGAACCATATTTTTCTGGCCAATTTCTGACTCGATCAATGGTACAACAACACCCATAACACTTCTAGATTCAATTTCAACGTTTACAGATTCTTTAACTGACATTGCAGATTTTTTGACTGCTAAGTCACCCATTACCATCTGTGCGTCACTAAGATCTTTGTATGCCTCTTGGAGTGTAGCTTCTACACCTTCCCTTGAGCCCTTCACACGTTCTAATATGTTGAAAAACTCCATAATAAGGGCGTTACGTTTCTCTTTTAGGAGACTGTGACCCTTTACAGCAAGTTTTTCCCTATCTTTCAGTTTTAGGAGTTCCATCCTTGTTGGATTTATTCCTTCTATCATTTCCTGCGCCATTTTATCCCTCTCGTCCTTAAAAACTTATAAAAAATTTAATAGATTTTAAGGGGGTTATTTGTATGCTGGGTGATATTTTGGAATGTGCTCTGCCCTAACACGTTTTAATTCTGCTTCTGGTAAGAGGCTTAATAACTCCCAACCTAAATCGAGTGTTTCTTGAATGGATCTATCTTCATCACCGGTTTGTGTGATGAATCTTTTCTCAAAGGCTTCAGCGAAATTAAGGAATTTTCTGTCACGTTCTGTGAGTGCTTCTTCACCTACAACAGCCATAAGATCCCTTAAGTCCCTTCCTTCAGCATATGCTGAGTAAAGTTGATCTGAGACACCGCTGTGATCTTCTCTTGTCTGTCCTTCTCCAATTCCTCCACTCATCAATCTTGAAAGTGATGGTAAAACATCTACTGGTGGGTATATACCTTTCCTGTTAAGATCTCTGCTTAAAACAATCTGACCCTCTGTTATGTATCCAGTAAGATCTGGAATTGGATGTGTAATATCATCTTGAGGCATAACAAGTATTGGCATCTGGGTGATTGAACCTTCTTTACCTGTAATTCTTCCAGCACGTTCGTACATGGTAGCTAAATCTGTGTACATGTAACCTGGGTAACCTCTTCTTCCTGGAACTTCGTCCCTTGCCGCTGAAATTTCACGAAGTGCTTCGCAGTAGTTGGTAAGATCGGTTAATATAACCAGCACGTGCATGTTCAGTTCAAATGCAAAATATTCAGCTGTTGTAAGTGCCATTTTAGGCGTAATAATCCTTTCAATTGCTGGATCATCCGCAAGGTTCATGAACACTGTAACCCTTTCAAGTGCACCTGTTCTTTCAAAATCTCTCATGAAGTAATTTGCTTCTTCGTGGGTAATTCCCATAGCGGCAAATACAACTGCAAACTCGGTTTCTTCTCCTATAACCTTTGCTTGCCTTGCAATCTGGGCTGCAAGTTCGTTATGTGGAAGTCCGGACCCAGTAAATATAGGTAGTTTCTGACCACGTACCAATGTGTTCATTCCATCAATTGTGGATATACCAGTTTCAATGAATTCTGCAGGAAATTCCCTAGCAGAGGGGTTCATTGGGTTTCCACTGATATCTAATTCTTTATCAGGTATTATCTCAGGACCTCCATCAATTGGTATACCTGTACCATTGAATACTCTTCCTAACATGTCTGGTGCAACACCAAGTTTTGCTGTTTGACCGGTGAACCTGACTTTAGTTGTTGATGTGTTAAGGTCACTTGTACCCTCGAAAACTTGCACAACAGCAAGGTCTCCTTTGACCTCAAGAACTTGACCTCTTCTATTATCTCCTGCAGGTGTTTCGATTTCAACGATTTCGTTGTAGGCCACTCCCTCTACACCTTCAACAATCATTAGAGGACCGGAAACTTCGGAAACAGTTGTATATTCCCTTGTTTTGATATCTATCTTCATCTTCATACCTCACTGCATTGTTTAACTATATCTGCCTGAATTTCCTTTACTTTTACTTCAAATTCAGATTCCGGTAGATACTTCATCCTTCCTATATCATCCTTAACAGGGATGGTAATAATGTCTGTGGATGCGGCTCCACGATCGAGTGCTGCTTCAGCATTTTCATGGTAACTTATTATTGTTTTAAGCATTTCGTACTGTTTTATAGGTGCACAGTATGTATCTACTTCATGATATGCATTCTGCTGAAGGAAGTCCTCTCTGATCATTCTGGTTGTTTCAAGAGTGATTCTCTCACGGTCTGGAAGTGCGTCTGGACCAACAAGCTGTACAATTTCCTGTAGTTCGGATTCTTTCTGGAGTAAAGCCATTGCTTTGTCCCTTGTAACTCTCCAGTCGCTACCAGTATTAGTTTTCCACCAATCTTCAACACTGTCCACATATAATGAATAACTTTGTAACCAGTCTATTGAAGGGAAATGACGTTTATCAGCAAGTGATGAATCTAACGCCCAGAAAACCTTGGAGATACGTAGAGTGTTTTGTGTAACAGGTTCTGACAGATCTCCACCAGGTGGTGATACTGCTCCAACTACTGTAATAGATGATGTTTTATCTTCTGTACCTACAGTTGTTATCCTTCCAGCTCTCTCATAAAATTGTGCTAGTCTTGATGCTAGGTAAGCAGGGTATCCTTCTTCACCAGGCATTTCTTCTAGTCTTCCTGAGATCTCTCTCATAGCTTCTGCCCATCTTGATGTTGAATCTGCCATAAGTGCTACATCGTATCCCATATCACGGAAATATTCTGCGATTGTTATACCGGTATAAACACAAGCTTCCCTTGCAGCCACAGGCATATTTGAGGTGTTAGCAATAAGAACTGTTCTGTCCATTAATGGTTTACCCGTCTTTGGGTCTTCAAGTTTTGGAAACTCTTTTAAAACCTCTGTCATTTCGTTACCACGTTCTCCACAACCAACATAAACAATTATGTCGGCATCAGCCCATTTTGCAAGTTGTTGTTGGGTAACTGTTTTTCCTGATCCAAATGGTCCAGGCATAGCAGATGTTCCACCTTTAGCAACAGGGAAAAATGTGTCTTGTGCTCTTTGTCCGGTTACAAGTGGTATATCCGGGTCTAATTTTTGTTTGTATGGTCTTCCAACTCTTACAGGCCATTTTTGCATCATTGGTATTTTTATAATACCTTTAGAAGTTTCAACTTCTGCAATTTCTTCTTCTACTGTGTAATCACCCTTTGATGCTATGCTTATAAGTTTACCTTCTACACTAGGTGGTACCATTATTTTCTGGAGAATTGCTGAAGTTTCCTGTACTTCCCCTAATATGTCTCCACCCTTAACTTCTGAGCCAGCTGTGAGTATAGGATCGAATGTCCATTTCTTCTCTTTATCAAGTGAAGGTACACTCACTCCCCTCTGGAGGTAGTCACCTGTTAAAAATTTGATCTTTTCAAGAGGTCTCTGAATTCCATCAAATATAGATCCAATTATACCTGGACCAAGTTCAACCGATAATGGGCCTCCAGTACTTTCAATTGGTTCACCCGGTTTCATACCTGCTGTTTCTTCGTATACTTGTATGGTGGCTGTGTCGCCTTCGAGTTCAATAATCTCTCCAATGAGGTTGTCGTTCCCGACTTTAACCATTTCATACATTTGGGTTCCTTTCATGCCGTTTCCGACTATAACTGGACCTGCTATTTTTATTATATTTCCTGTAATCATTTTACCATCTCAACCCCAATTACTCTCTTAATAAGCTCGCTCATAGGATCCGATTCCCTTTTAATCGAGCCTGATTTGTCTGGTATTTCAATCACCATAGGTAATGCTCGTTCATTTGTTAATTTATTGATAGTGTCTCTAAATTCGATCCCAATTTTTTCAGTTGTTATAATCACTGAAAAATCCTTATTTATTAGATCTTCAAGAACTTTTCCGGCTTCTTCCATGTTTTTAACAGGATATCCTTCCTTTATCCCTCCAAGTCTAAAACCTATGACTGTATCTTCATCAGCCATAACAGCTACATTTGACTTCATATCAACATCTCCTTTATCATGGCTGTGGAGTATCCTTCTTCTCTCTTACTTCGAGCAATGATCTTCAAGTTCCTGATTTCTTTTTCTTTTTTATTTAAAAAGCCTATCATAGGTCCTATTCCAAACTGATTCTTCAATGATATTGTTTTACCATTTTTAAACACATGACTGTCGAGTGCCATTTCAAAACTTGACATTGAACGAGTTTCAGAATATTCTGTCATTGCATCTGAAAGCATTGGAGCATAACTTGTCCCTTCTAGACCACTAACAACACCTGCAACATCTTCAGCTTCCATAAGTTCCTTTAATTTCCATTCCCTGATTTGATATCCATCTGAAATCATGTAAAATTCGATATCATCATATTTCAGGTTATCTGCTTTGGCCCTTAATATTATCTTGATGTTTGCAACATCCACCATTGTTCCAACGTAGTTGTGAAGCAAAAGTGTGTTGTCATCTTCGGGAGTAGCTGAGGATCTTAAAAGGTTTTCAAGTAAATAATTGTCCATAGCTGATTCTAAAGGTAACAATAAACCTGTTTCATTGTATAATGGAATTGCATCCTCTAATATCTTAGGATATTCAGTTCCTTCAAGACCGTTCAAAACTTCTGTTACAGTCTCAGCTTCTACAAGTGTATCAAGTTTATCGGTTAATGTTCCAAATGGAACTAATAGATTTAATGTTTCATCTAAATTTAAACCAGCTTGTTTAGCAATTATAATACTTTTAATATTCCTAATATCCCATTTTTTTAGTAAAAACTTAAAAACTTCCTTGCTGTTGTCTGGTGTTATCCTAGCTACTAAATCGTAAGACTCAGCAAGTTGTGCATCTAAAGCTTTTTCTAGGGGATACTGATCAATGTATTTAGCATAATCTGGAACACCTCGGAGGTAATTTTTTACCTCTTCGATGTTATCTGCTTCAACGATCTCTGAAAATTCTTTATCAGTAAATAACCTTCCTGATCTCGCCCTTACCCTTGCGTTTGGGTAAGTGTACGGGAACATATCTAAAACAGGTTTTATCGTTGATATAACTACTATTACTGCCACAACTGCCAATACTAGAAATAGTGCACCTATAAAAGCATCAACTGAGGGAAATCCCAGCGTAGTAATTATTGTAGTAATACTTTCTACCATCTAAATCTCCCCTATCATTTGAATAGTATATGTGCAACTTCTGATCTTAGAGATTTTTTAAATCTAAGCATTCTTGCTTCGATAGTGTTGTTAACTTCGATATCACCATTTTTGGTTTTAATGATTGTTCCACCAATGGTGTTGATGTTATTTCCCATCTCTAAATTTGTTTCTTTACCCGTTTTTGCTTTCACATCGTTTTCTATTTCGGATATGGAATCTATTATTTTGGCTTCATCTTCTTGTTTGAGGAGTAAAATAAGGTCTCCCCCACCAATTTCCAATGCAGCTTCTGTTATTATATTTTTAATAGATTCCTTATATTCAGCTGATTCTGAAGATGCAATTTCCACAAGTTTCTCTTCAGCTTTTTTAAACGATTCTTCAATTACTTCTTCTCTAGAATCAAGTTCCATTCTTCTGGATTTCATCTTAGCTTCAGAAATTATCTGTTGATATCTCATAGCAGATTGTTTCTTACTATCTTCTAAGATTTTTTCCTTTTCCATAAGGGCGACTTTTTCACCCTCTTCTAAAATGGACTTGCTTTCATTTTCAGCTTCTTCTGATATTGAATCAGCTTTAAATTTAGCATCAGACAGTATACTTGAGACTATTTTTTCTGTCCCGTTACTCATGTTATTCCTCCTAGAGTATTCCACCGAAGACTAAGAGCAATATAGCAATCAAGAAACCGTATATAGCCTGTGTCTCTGATATTGCTGTAAATATAATACCCCTTGCAAACATATCTGGATCTTCAACAACTGCTCCTGCAGCAGATGATGCTGTGATACCCTGACCCATACCGGAACCTAAACCTGCAAATCCTACTGCAGAACCTGCTCCTATTGCAACTAATCCCGCTGTTGTAGTCAATGAACTTGCTCCACCCATTATTCCTGAGAAAACAAGAAGCAATATAGCAATCAAGAAACCATATATAGCCTGAGTTTCTGGTAAAGCTGTAAATATAAGTCCTCTTGCAAACATATCAGGGTCTTCTGCAACTGCACCTACACTTCCTGCTGCTGCTATTCCTTGTCCTATACCTGATCCTAAACCTGCCATTCCGACGGCTATACCTGCGCCGATTGCTGCTAATGCTGTTCCTAATACTACTACTACCATATTATTTACCTCCTATTTCAGTATGCTTTCTTTTTGTACGGAAGGCCCTGAATTTGTGACTTCCACCTATGTAAAACTGAGAGAAATACTCTACGTAATGCAAACGTAATGAATTTATAAATGCACCCAGACTCTGGAATGCACAGTTGGCTATGTGTCCTCCAACGAATATAATTGGAGCTAGAAGAATTCCTACTACTGGAATTAAGTTTTCACTTAGCCCGGCTAATATGTTTACTGTCATGGCTATACCGCCAGTTGAAAGACAGAGAGCTAATAACCTTGCATATGAAAGTACTGTCCCCAGGAATCCTGTAACATCCATCACACCATATGGTCCGTTTAAGTACATGAGCATTAAAAGGCTCAAGACAATTATAGGACCTCCAAAGATCTCTGCACTTGTAATTCCAGATGTTAAAAATGCTGCTGCTGCTACTACAACACCTATCTCTAGAACAAACCAAACTATCTGCGTTCCAAGTGCTTCTCTAACTTCTCCACGCACTATATTGTTGTAAGTTCCAATGAGTAAACCCATGTTGATGTGTATTACACCCACAATTAATGCCATTAATAGAATGTACTGTGGGAATACAAATGCGTTTATTGAAGCAATTGTTGTTGGGAGCGGAGTTGACATTCCAATTATCCATCTTGGGAATAAATCCCCTATGAAACCATTGGTTACCATTCCAAGTATGAATGCCCATACACCACATGCAACTAGTATAAGTCCCACATTGGCCATGAGTTTACTGTTTCTACCTAATCCAATGAACAAAACTAAACCAATAATTGCATCAATTACACCATATCCTGCGTCGGTTAAACAATAACCAAAAAAGAATGGAAATATAATCGCCATTAAAATTGTCGGGTCAATCTCTCTGTAATCAGGCGGAGAGTACATATTCACAAACATTTCATAGGGTTTTGCAAATCTTGGGTTATCTAAGTGAACTGGAATTTTATCCTTCTCAACATCAGGGTCTGAAACATCTACTAGGGAATATCCCATAGTAGTGCTTTCAATAATGCCTAGGGCTTTCTCCAGATTTTTCACTGTGACCCATCCCTCAAACATTACAGTGTTTTCAGTTTCACCAAATGATGCGAATATTTCACTTCGCTGTTTTTCTATTTCTAATTGTTCTTTAAGGACAAGTAATTCTTTATGCCATTCAGCAGATACAACTGCTAAATCGTTTGAAACAGATTCTTTTTCTTTTTTAATTGATTCTATTCTTGATTCTGAATTTTTTATTATTTCTTCTGGTTTTCCAGATATTCCAGTTAATTCAAATCTTTCAAATTCTAATTTTCTTAAAAGACTAGAAACTTGATCCCCATTCTTTTTTAGTGTAACAACTACTAGTATCTTTGATTCGTTATCGATACTATCCTCATCAACAACTAAAATTTCATCGGGCAAATCTTTCATACCAGATTTAAACTGATCATAAGAATTTAAAGTTATTTTACCTGATATAACAGATATATAATCTGATCCTTCCAAGTTACTAAGGTCAAAATCAAATTTTGTTAAATTTTTTGCTACTTTAATAGCATTTGTTAATTTAGCAGTTTCTGCATCAAGTTCGCTTACTTCTTCTTCTAATGGTTTTGTTTTAGCTTCAACTTGGTCTAAAATATCTTCTGCATTATCTAGAAGTTCATTAACATTTAGATCTTCTACTTGCCTTTTCTCAATTCTTGGTGGATTAACAAAACCCTTTGCTATTGTTAAAATTCCTGAATCCTTTTTTGCTACTGTTTCTAAAAAATCTGCCAATCCAGTAGTTTTCATTAAAAGTGAGGAAATTTTACCGAGAAATGGAGTTGCATGTGAAGGTTTTAGAATTTGTTTCCACTCTGCATCTTCTTGTATTCGCTCAGATATATCGTAGATCTGTACTATACTGGACTCGTGAAGTGAATTCACAAGTGGGTCAGCATACTTATCTAATGTAATTATCTTAAGCTTCTTCATTCTTGCCGGCTTGAACATGGTACTCACACTATAAAATACTTTTTACTACTAAGTCCGAAGCCTCTTCAACTTTACTCATTGCTGTTTTGGTGCTTATTTCAATTTTTTCAGCTGTTTTATTTGATATGTGTACTGCTTCCTTTCTAGCTTTGTTTTCAGCATCAAGCAACATATTTTCAGCATCACTCTTAGCTTCTTCCTCGGATTTTTCAATGATCTCCTTTGATTTTGTACGGGACTCTTCTATCTTTTCGGACGATTTCTCTTTAGTACTTTCTATTAATTTGTCAGCATCATTTTCAGCCTTTTTAATGGTTGTAATTGCTTCCGATATCGTTGTCATTTAAATCACCATAAATATATAAAAAAACTCTATTTTGAGTTATATTTATCTTTTACTATTTAATTTTAGTATAATAACATAACAATAAATAGTATTAACCACCCAATTATTTGGTATCTATTAATTTACCTAAACTTCCTGTTTTCACCTCTGTATCTTTGTAGTGAATTTCATCAACGTCAAAGAATTTCCTAAAGGGGGGTTCAACTGTTTTTTCCTCAAAAACATGTGAAATAATTCCAGGAAGTCTGCCCATCATAAAAACGCCAGTTCCGAGACTCCAATCAAATCCCATATCTGAAAGTATTCCTGCATTGGCCCCATCAATGTTCAGTTTTATTCCTTTAGTTTCAAATAATATTTCTTCAATTGCTAGAGATAGTTCGGTATGAACACCTGAACACTCATATTCTTCTGCTATTTTCAAGAGTTTACTGGCACGGGGATCTTTTGTATGGTATCTGTGTCCAAAACCAGGTATTTTTTCATTATTATTGAAAAATTCATCAACAACAATTCCTGCAACTGCTTTGATGTCATGATGTGATTCAAGTGGTCCACTGTATCTAATGACACCATTATGGACTAACTCTTGGAGAATTTTCATTGAACGTTCGAGTGCACCTGCATGATATTTACCAAAGGATAAAAGTCCACCTGACACACATCCATTCATAGAAGACCCTGTAGAAGCCATTAGTCTTGCAACTTGGGTGCTTGGTGGTGTAACTCCATGATCACAAAATGAAACAAGAATAGCTTCTAACATTTTGGAATGATTTTTTGAGGGTAGTTCACCTTTTATAAGTAAATAAACCATTTCAGGAAATGAGATGTTTCCTATTAATTCTTCCTGAGGGTATCCCCGTGTTATTATCTTATTCGGTTCAACTCGGGTTATGGATGTTTTCCACGTAGGATTATTCATTTTAAGCATATTTTCCACAGTTTCTCTTCCAATTGCCATTACAAATCACTCCAATAAATTTGAAGACAAGTGTACAGTTGACCTCCTTGGTTCTACACAACAACAAGGTCGCGTACAAACTATCCTGACGCCACTAGCTCTTTGAGGGCCTATGTTTATGAATGATCCAAGTGCAGTTACTGAACCGCCAATTCCAAGAGCCCCTGCATCAGAACAGTTCATTGATCTTGTTAGGGTTGTCTCAATTTCAGACTGGATATTTAGGTTCCCGTACGCCATTGCCTTTAGCATAAGCGATGATGCTTCAAAATGAGTTCTACCAATGCCAACAGATGGAATGCAGGGTGTGCATCCAAGCATTGTAATCTCTGATCTCAACCATGTTAAAACTTCATTAAATACTTTTCTATGATCCCTCTTGTGGAAAACCTTATAAGTATTGGCCCGTATTTCTGGACCCCCACCAAGCATAAGAACATGGATATTTATACCATCATCATTCATTGTGTCTACTACAAATGAAGGGGACAAAAGTTTTTCAGGACTTTCAAAGAGCCCTTTTGATTGTTCGATCCTCTCAATAGAATTACCTTTAACAGCCATTGGTCTACCTGGAAGTTCCTTCAAACCATCACTTATTCCTTCTTTTATATCTTGAAAAAATCCACCAGCAAGTTGGACATCATTTCCAACCTCAATTAATATATGAGGAATTCCTGTATCGTCACATAAAGGAAATTTATTTGCCTTAGCAATTCTTGCATTTTCTAAAAGAAGTTCTAAAACCCATTTAGCATTATCATTAGTTTCAGCTTCAATGGCACGATTATAAGCATCTAACTGGTCATCTCTGAAAGTTGTGCTGGCATCTATAACTGCTTTTTTAATTAGATCAATTAAATCCATAAAAACTCCAATATTTTATATAATATAGGTATTCCTTATAATTTTGAATTCATTTCAATTATTGTTGAATTTTCCTCTATTTTCCTGATTTCTCGGGTAAAGACATATCGCTAGTTCCCAGATTTGAGATTTTAGCATCTGGATAATAACGGTCTACCATACTTTGAACTAGATAAACTTGCCTTACACGTTCTGCTGCTTGACTTTTAGTTGTTTCCCATCCATGATGTGCAGCTACTGCTCCTCCAGTTTTTAGATAAACTGGTGCTGCGGATCTAATTATCTCGGGGGCTTCGTAATGTCGGATAAAACCTCCAGAAGATTTGGGATTTTCCATGTGTAGGTCTAAAGATATGTTTATAGATTTTCTGATAGCTGAAATCATTGGTATCTGGAGATCCCTCACAGGGTTGAAAGAATCCGCACCGATCTCTTCTAAAAGTTTTGCAGATGCAGGGTTGCCATGGCCACAATGGGCTGAAACTTTAAAATGCGTTTTTGCAGGTAATTCTCCTTGGTCACGCATTTTATTTAAAACCCAAAGCAATCCTTCATCATATACAACAATACCTCTAACACCTAATAATGTAGCACGTTTAACATCTTCTAATGCGTATAATAAGTTTTTATAACCCCTTAATCTATAACCTATACGTGCACCTTCGGGGGTATTGGCAGAAGCACTAGTATCATAGGTTGCTCTAGGACCAACACTTAAAAATAATTCCATACGCCCATCTAATGCAATATCAACCATTTCTTCAATTTCATTGTCTGTTAAGAGCATTATACCCTTAGTTTGTGTTACCCTGTGAACTTTTACACCATAATCATCAGTTGCATCAACAAGGGCAGCCATAGCTCCGGGATTTTGTATTCCTGGTACTTCAAACCTGTATTGTGCACCGTCTGGAAAACTTTTCTTGGATATTTCTAAATTTGAGTCAGCTTCTTCAATTCCAATTTTTTGTAAAAAATCTTCTATACGCATAAAAATTACCCCACATCTCTTAATTTTTCACAATTAAATTATTAATATTAATTGATCATTAAACATTCTAAAATGATATAAATTGATCAGTTTCAATCATCATTGAATACTTTATTTAATATTTTCATCAAATCTCCCATTTTATACGATTCAAGTTCATCTATAATTTCTAATACCTCCAGATCAACTTTAGGATTTAGATAATGGAACTTTTCTAAAGTATCTTGTTGATTGAAGGGTTGTTCCGGTTCACCCATTGGAAGATCCACTCGGCTAGTGAGAATAATATTTTTAGTCAATACCTCAACTCTTGAAGGCCTTTTTGAAGGAAATAATCCATCCATTTCTTTATCATTTTCTAAAACAACTTTTGATGCTAAAGAAATAATTTTGGGATTAATTTCAATGTTACCAATATTCAAATCACCATTTAATAAGCTAATTGCTATGGCAACAGGTAAGCTCTGTCTAACAGCTTCTACAGTATTTGGATTATAATTATCATGTTCCGAAGCGATTTCATATGTTTTAACATTAATTGAAATAATATCATTGGCCTTAACATCATTTGAAATCATTTGATTGTAAATTTCTATAGTGGCATCTACAGATGAGTGCAGATGTCTACATACTGGATATTTTTTAAAGTAAACATCCATTATATGGTAATTTCGATTTGCTATGATTTTATCCGCTCTATCCTCATAACTTTTTATGGTGGGAGATGAGGTGTTACCTGGAATTACCATGGCATTTAAAAATCCTTCATTCCCATCAATTATTGAAGGAGCACCTTCAAAACCATTTTCTGAGAGTATGGCTGATATAACTCCTGATTGTGCTGCTTTACCGGCATGAAGATGTTTTCCTGAACTTCCTGAGTGATCCGACTCGAGTAAACCTGCTGTTTGGGTACCTGCAAGTCCAAGTGCATTAACGATACATTCAAAATCTAGATCAATTGCTTTACAAGACGCAGCAGCAGCTCCAAACGTTCCACAAGTACCTGTACTGTGAAAACCCAGATTTCGATGTTCTGGGTTTGATATCATACCCATCAAGATCGATACTTGATAACCGGCAACAATAGAACTAATAAAATCGTCTCCCATTTTATTACGGTTTTCTGAAATTGAAAGTGCTGCAGGGATTACAGTACACCCTGGATGAATCTGTGCAAAACGGTGGCCGTCATCTAGATCAAGACTATGAGCAAACACACCGTTAACAAGGGAAGCATCAATAAAACCCACATTATTAGAACCTAAAACTGATGATCCATTACCATTTGTGAATATGTTCCTAACGGTCCTACTACTGGGAATTTTAGATCCTGCAAGTGCAACACCTAAAAAGTCAATAAAGCATTGTTTAGTCTTTAAAATCACTTCTTCTGGAAGGTTATCATAGTCAGTATCAACAACTATGCTGGCCAGTTTTTTAGTTATCATTGTTTTAACGCCATATAATCATAATCAAAATTAATCAAATTGTATTTATTTGATTCTAACAATTGGCTTGCTTAAATGTCTTCTAGCTGATGGTGGTGTTTCATAAAATCCTTTTTTAATATTTCGTTGGATTTTAACCATTTCTTTTTCGTCTTCCCCTAGTTTTGAGCCACATTTAGGACACTTATAACCCTTCCCTGTTCCTGCAGATTTCATTCTCTTACCACAATCACACATTGGATTTTTAATGATAACCAAATCAGCTAGTTTAAGAAGTTCAAATTTCTCTATATTAAGTGTTCCTTTAACTGTTATTCCCTCACCTATACCACCATAAACTCTTAAAGAATCTTCAGGTTCTAATTCTCTTACAAATTCCCTGAACTGCTTGGTCGGTTCATATGCAGCGCATTCAATCTGTCCTGACTCATCTGCAAGTGTAAATATAATATGTCCTCCTTTTATTACATGGGGTTTATTTTTTACTGTTCCTTCAACTATGTAACATTTGAATTTATCCATGTCAGAGACATTTTCAACTTTTTGAAGATGCATATCGGTGTGTTGGTTGGTTAAATATATGCAAAATCTTTCCACAGGTTCTGAAATTTTTACAATATCTTTAGCTTGAATTAAAATTTCAGGATTTTCACTTCTAATACCATAGAGTACAGGACATGGAGTATGAGGTTCTATTGCAACATATCCTTGATCCAGATTATCAAATGTATCAGGATAAGTGTTATCATCCATTTCAACCACTGATTCATGGTTTATTTGACGTGGAGTACCATAATTTTCAGGTATTCTGTAAGTTAGTAATTCATAAGTTTTATCGTCAAGAGGACAGCTTATTGCGGCCAATGCCCCTATAATTCCTCGCCCATTTTTAAACTTATAAAAATCAGCTCCTACCCTATTTAATAGAGTTTCAGCATCTTCAATAGTTACTATATTCCTAATTGTTTCTAATCCAAATTCTTGAAGTTCTGATGTTATTTTTCCATCGTAGAAAACAACACCTGGGTTAGTTCTTTCGTCTTGGAGTACTGATAATTGTTGAACTTTCTCTAAAACAATTTTTTTAACTTCATCAACTTCTTTATCTGATTTCAATTCCAATTTAAAAGATGTAGCACCATTCCCACGCGTTTTAAATCTTGCAAAAGGGTTAAGTCTTATGAGTCGTGGGAATTCTGTAATATTAAAACCACAATCTTTAAGTTTGGAGATTATAACACAAGTTACATAGGTGGTACACATTCCAGAACTGGAATCAGTATCATCAATTCCAATGTATAATAATATATTGTTCATATTTTTTCACCGGTGATTAAATGCAGAAAACTAGTATTCCAGCTCAAAGGGATCATGTCCTTGTTGAGATAAATAATCTTCTTACTAACCATGGTTTTGAAACTTCTAATATATATGATAGAAGTTGTTTCGATATGGTGGCAAGAAAGGAATTGGAACTTCTACTGCTTAAGATACTAATCAATATAGACGGATTTACAGGCAACCAAGCAGAGGAAATAAAGAAAGTAGCAGATATTTTCTTAGCATCACCACTTGTCGTGGGGATTAAATCTAAAAACGAATACTTGGAAGAGGATGTAGTCTACGAGAGACATGGAATTCCAGTTATAGCCAGAGAAACCCTTAGAAATATGGTTGTTGATGAAGTTTACCCAGAAGTTTTTGCAGACCGTGGCGGATACTACGTTCAAATGGACGGTGAAATAATAAAACAAGTCAGAGAAGCACAGAACATTTCAAGAAAAGATCTAGCTAACAAAGCTCACGTGTCAAGGGAGACCATTTATAAATATGAGCGTGGAATGGTTCGTGCATTTCCTGAAACAGCTATGATGCTTGAGAGTATACTAAACATGAAGATAACACTTTCAGTAAACCTTTTAGCTGTACCTAATTTTGACCAAGATAAAGTGGAAAAGTCGGATAATACAAATATAAACCCTAAAATTTCGATTAATAATCAAACTAACTTAACTAATCTAGGTTTTGGAGTTATATCGACTACAAGAACCCCATTTGATGCACTTGCAAAACGTGAATCTGAGGAAAAAATTCGAAAAAATGATAATACTGTTATAACTAACATGGAAAAGAACAGAAACCAGCAAGCTTTAAGGAAAATGGCATTAAATGTTAAGGATTTATCTGGAATAACTGAAGCAGATGCTGTATTCTTGATGGAGGGTAAGAAATCCTTGAAGTGCATAGAGGGAATCCCTGTAATATACAATTGGGAGATTAAGGAAATGGAAAATTCAAAGGAATTTTTAAGTGTTGTAAAGGAACGTAGGGATTGTAACTGACTATTTCAAAATATGTTAAATATTTTCTTTTTTTTATTGACTTTTCTGATTTAATCTGGCTTTAAGCACTTCATGAAGCTTTTCCGCACCAATAATAGTTTCTGTTTCGAGTTTCCACTCTGAAGGATACATTACGAATGGATAGGATTGATCACCACCGAGTCCTCCATGGCTTCCAACAAGTTCTTCAAACGCTGCAACTTCATCACTCACAGGATCGTAGAAACTGTTAACAATGATGTCTGGCACGTATTTGAATTGATCTGTTCTTTTAAGATGTTGGGCAGCATTTGGTCCAAAGTTTGATAATGGATCTACTCCTTCTATAGTATCTGTTTTAAGATAGTATATGCCGTTGGATCCTATTACAATCGGTCCAAATTCATCTGAATGAACCATTATAAATCCAATTCCTTGATGTTTAACCAAACCCGGTATTAAATCTGGAAAAATATCTTTAATCTCTTCATAACTCAATCTATTCTCCCATTGTGTGAAATATATTAATCCCAAGTTTCCAGACGCAAGCACAATTACCTCTGCTTCAGATGAAGATTTTATTTTAGGATTTTTATCGATTGTATAGGATTGTATGTATTCTAAAACTCCTTTAGAATAGGGTTTGTTGGCTATGTCACTTTTTTCAATATTTTTTAGTGTATCAGAAAAAATTTCTCTACTTCTTTCAACTGTTCTATCCCTTTTATTTTTAAAATACATTTTACTTGAATCAATAGGTGCTGTTAAAGCCTGGGCAAAGTGATCTTCGTTGGAGGATAGTTTACTGTATATCTTGATATGGGCTGGGATGTAACCCCTGACAAGGTCTTCAAGAGTTATTCCATAACGTTGTTTGAAGGTGGATCCATTGGTTTGCCCGTGGTCAGATTGCACAACAAATTTATAATGTCTGTGAGAGTATCCTACAGCTGTTTCAAGACGAGAAAATTGTTTATCAAGACCTTTTAATGCATTAAATGAATCTTCATCACGAACACCGGAATGGTGGGCTATTTCATCATAACCTAGATATGTCACGTATGCAACATCAATCTTCCCTGTTATTATATCCCCGATAAGGGTATAAGTAGTTACTTCTCTTAAAAAAACATTAGCACCAGCCCTTATAAATGGATACGAGAAACCACGATATATACGTGGATTTATATTTTTGATGCTGTGCTTTATTTGGGATCCAAAATCCCTTAGTACATCACCCAGGAATAATACTATGATACGTCCAAAACTCGATGGACTGGAGTATAAATAGTACCAAGCCCCGCTGTAAAATTTTCTAAGATTTTTTAGATGGCTGTAGGTGAATATGATATCTTTGGCATCGCCTGAAAATAAATTAGATCTACTGGCACCTTGTATTGAAAGTAATCCCATACCATCGGATATTCGTTCTTCAATTAAAGGGGCATCCGAAAGACCTGTTGAAACCATTATCCTATTTTCATTTGGTTTTTCAACCCATCTAAATGCAGGTATATTTTCATTGTTACCGTGGAGTATACCTGCCTGACTTGCACCTGTTTGACTTGATAAATCAGTTTCCCATACAGTTAGTTTATGACTTCCATTTTCAAGCCATTTAGCAAGGGTAGGCATAACCCCTTTATTTAATGCTTCTTTTAGCACCTTATGTGCAAGGCCATCTATTTCAAGAAAGATAACCCCTGGTTTGAGTGAATGATGATCATTTTTGTCTCTTATATTTCTTTGAAAGACCATACGGTAATATGAGGCATCATCGTCTATTGTAATAATTGTTGATAAAATAGTTGTTATGAAAGCCATTCCTATAGGGGTTAGAATGAGTGCCCAACCTTCTATTGTTATACCGGCAACGAAGTTACTCACAAACCAGATCATCAGACCATTTAAAAGGAGAGAGCCTATACCAACGGTGTAAACAAGGAATGGTAGGAATAATTTGGATAAAATTGGCCAAAAAAACAAGTTTAAGATACCAATAATGGTCACTACCACCACAGCTGTTTGCCAGTTGTTAATAGTAAGTCCAACAGATAAATCAGCTATTAAAATGAATCCTAGCACCTCACCAAACCATAATATCACTGTTCGTAATAAATAGCTGATGTAAACTTTTTTCTTGGAAGGAGCTGATTTTTTATCCATTTACGCACCCAAAATTAAATTGAAAATCATGAACAGTTCACTGAAACATTTTTTACAAAATAATGTCTTGATATCATGTATACTTTTATACTATAAAATAAAGTTGTAAAAAAAAAATTAGTTGCTAAATGATCCTAACAAAATTATATATAAATTTTGAATAAAAAAAATTTGTTTTTATTGTGAACCTAATAAACTGAATGTTTCTTGGGCTTCTTCTTCAGAAGCAATTCCAATAGTAACAATATCTGCAAATTCAACTGTTTTAAGATAATCAAAAGCTTCTTGTGGTTTCAGTATACCTGCTGCAAGAACTTTTTTAACAATAACAGTTTTATCCAGACTTTTAATTAGTTGATTGAGATGTGCTCTTTCATCAGATCCGTAAAGTTCACTATCCATAAGATATCCTAATTTGTTTACAGGAACCATATAAACATCAAACATTTCCTGTACAGGGGATCCAAATAAACGTTTAGTTGTTAAATATGGCATGTGTGTTGCAAGACCAGGTACTGCATCTCCATCTTTAATAAGCTGTAGTTTTTCCCCAATAAAATTCCAATCCTTTTTATCGGTTATGTCTGCATGAAGAATCATGGATGTAGCATTAAGATTGGAGAGGAGTTGAATATCTTCCAATTCTTTCTCAGGACGCACAGTTCCAATTATATCCATATCGTATCCGGCATTTAAAGCCTTTTTAAGTGCTTCGATTACAGGAGTATATGGAATCACCTGAATTCCAGTAATGCCCATCTCATATGATTTTTTTATTATTTTAAATATATTTTCTGGATTGTTATACAGATCAATTTGATAGAGCCTTGCTCTGTGACCGAACTGTGCTGCTGCAATAAATGGGGAGGTTCCAAGAAGTGTTCTTGGTATTTCCCTGTTTAAAATTTTTAATTTACCTTCAAACATCTATTTTACTCCACTGGCTGAGCAACTACAGCAGTTCCATAGGCTAAAATTTCTTGCATTATATCAGAAATAGCATCTGAATCGAAACGTGCACTTATTATAGCATTGGCTCCCATTTCCCTAGCATGTTCAATACATCTTTCAAGTGCTTCATTTCTTGATTCTTGCATCATCTGGACGTATTCTTTTATTTCTCCCCCAAATACTGAACGTAACCCTGCACCTATTTGGCCTCCTACTCCTCTACTTCGTACAGTAAGTCCGTATACAAATCCTTTTGTTTCCAAAATCTCATATCCTGGCACATAATTTGAGCTCACAATTATAAATTCATCAACTGAAACCAAGCTAACACCTCCATATTAATACCCCATGCAGTATACTATACCCATATACTTTTATTTGATGTTGATATATTTTCCTATCTATATTATTCTAATATAATTATATACTTAGCCAGTATTGGTTTAATTAAGTAATATTCCAACTTAATACTAGATAATAATTTAGAAACTAATTATACTACATATAATAATAGATATTTCAAAAAAATTTATATTACGATTCACATAATCATATATTTACAATAGAAGTAATGGGAGTTTTCCAATAAAATTAAACTCATTCCACTTCATTATATTATAAAACAAGAACCGGAGCTGGTGAAAAGATGGATAAAAAAGTACTTATCGCTGATCAAATAAACGAAAAAGGAATAGATGAGCTCACAGGTATTGCAGAAGTTGTTAGTAACTTTACAATATCAAAAGAAGAACTCTTAAATGTTATAAAAGATTTTGATGCTATAATTGTAAGGAGCCGTACTAAGGTTACCCGTGAAGTAATTGAAGCATCTCCAAAACTTAAGATAATTGCACGTGCCGGTGTGGGTGTTGACAATGTTGATGTTCAAGCAGCAACTGAACGAGGGGTAATGGTAATAAATGCACCTGAATCCACTTCTATAACAGTTGCTGAGCATACTATGGGATTAATGCTTGCACTTTCACGTAAGATTGCCATAGCAGACAGCTCAGTTAAACAAGGAAAATGGGAAAAGAGTAGATTCATGGGTATTGAGCTTAACTGCAAAACTCTTGGTGTAATTGGGATGGGAAGAATAGGAAGCCAAGTTGTAACACGCTCAAAGGCATTTGGCATGGATACACTTGTATATGATCCTTATATAACCAAAAAAACAGCTTTAGAATTAGGTGTAACTGTAGTAGACCTTGAAACCCTTATCAAAAAGTCTGATGTAATGACGATACATGTTCCATTAACAAATGAAACTAAACATCTAATATCAAAAGAACAGTTTGAAATGATGAAGGATAATGCCTTCATAATAAACTGTGCACGGGGCGGAATCATTAACGAAGATGATCTATACGAAGCACTTTCAACAAATAAAATAAGGGGAGCTGGACTAGATGTGTTTGAGAATGAACCTCCCGAGGATAGTCCTCTTTTAGGGTTAGATAATGTTGTTTTAACTCCTCATATAGCTGCATCGACTTCTGAGGCACAAAGGGACGCAGCAATAATAGTTGCAAATGAAATAAAAAAGGTATTCAAAAGACAATCTCCTAAGAATGTTATTAACATGCCAGTACTCGATACTGAAACCTTAAGCACCATAAAACCATATTTTGAACTCATAGAAAAAATTGGAAGGTTCATGATACAAACAGCTAAGGGTAACATCAACGAATTGAATATAACATATTGTGGGGAGCTTTCTGAATTTCCTAAAAATGATATCCTAACACGTATGATACTTCAGGAAGTTTTAAATCCAATACTCAACGAACCTGTAAACCTAGTGAATGCAACAAGTGTAGCTGAAAACAGGGGAATAATAGTAACAGAAGGAAAAAGATGTGATGCTAAGGGATTTAAAAGCCTTATAAAAGTTGAAATGAAGTCTGACGATAATGATGTGAGTTTAGAGGGTATATTCGCACAAAAACCGAAGATAGTCATGATCAACGGGTATCCTGTTGATGTTGAACCAGAGGGAACCATGCTTATATGCAAATACAAGGATAAACCTGGTACAATAGGAGCCATAGGTACAAAGATTGGTGAACACGGGATTAACATAGCTAAAATGCAGGTAGGTAGAAAAGAACTTGGTGGAGAAGCTGTTATGGTACTTAAAGTTGACCAACATGTTCCAAAAATCCTTATATCTGATATTAAGAAGCTTGAAGATGTTCACTATGCTGTTGCAGTGAACCTTTAAAGGTTCTTCTAAATTTTTTTTTAAATCTTAACAAGATTCAAACTATGTATAATAGACACAAATCATTCATACAATTGTATAATTTACTAATTCTCCAAAACTATCATAACCACATATACTATCATCGTTGTAGGGTTGTGAGATAATAATATGGAAATATCCTCTTTTTGCAAAGAACTGCAGATCTGCACCTGAAGGTTCTGCACTGTAACCTGGATGACTATGTACCGAACCAACTGCATCTGATAACATGGGCATCATAAAAATTTCCATTACTGCACCTGACTCAGAAGCAGCACCAGGTAAAAAAATAAGTCCTTCTATTTTTAAAATACTATCCTTAATTTTACCTTGTAACATAGCACTGAATTCTAATGGATAAGACTCTCTCGCAATATCCTTTATTTCCTCAACTAATTCACGATCTATATGTATTTCATCGAATTTTTTCTTGCTTAGTCCAAACATGTTAAGAGTCCTTAATATTTTTTTTAAATTATAAATTTTAATATATTATGTATAAATCTCATACCCTCTAAATGAGTATTTTGTTAAAAAATTCATTGTCAAATAAAGGTAATTCCCAATTTTTATAAATTTTTGACCGGTTTGATGTCACATTTTCTTTGTTTATTGGGTTGTAACCATCTATTGAGATTACTTTTTTATATAATCCAATACCTCTCCTCTGCCATTGAGGTACTTCTGACATATTCAATCCTCTCTCAAAGAGAATTTCATGTAGTTCGCTACTTTTCTTTTTATTTAAAATTTCTACAGCTCGAGATTTACCATATTCTTCCCTGAGTTTCCAGTAACTGTATCCATTCAAACAATTTCGCCATGCTTCGTTCTGTCTATTTTTGAAGTATTCTATAACTCCATGGTCTGATAGGGGTATAACTCTAGAATCGAATGAAATAGGTTTCAAATTGGAAGGTTCAGCTTTATGAAAATAATTTAGATATTTGCTTATATTTTTGGTGAATGAACCCGAAATGAAACTTGCAAATACCGAATTTAACTTCTCTACACGACCATTAAATGGTATTTCTGATAGTAGTATGTTAATTTCGTCCGAAAATGTGAAAATTAACCTAGGACTGAATTCAACAAAAAAATCAGAACACACATCCATCATCAAATTTGCAAAAAGCTTATCATAGGGTCTTTCAAGTTCAAGTATGTTGGATAGACCCGAAAAATTTCTACCATCTGCTCTTATAATAATTTTAGAACCGCATGGTACCTTTAAATTAGAGAATATCTCGCAGTCTTTCATATTAAAACCATTTTAAAATCAATTTTTATAATGTTACAATAAATTATAGTATTCAGACTAAATAAATCAGAGTAAATTAAAAATTAGAGTATGAGACTTATTTTATATATTCTAAAAACAATGACACGTTTTATGTTCCTATTCTTAAAGTTTCATTCAAACCATTCAATAGTTTAATTGCAGAATAAGCGGCCATAACACTCGTTTTAGGATTTATAGAACATCTAATGTTCTGAGTGATAGTTGTAATCTCTCCAAAGTCCCCGACTATGTGAACTTCGTGCATGTTTCTGTCAACAGCAGGATCTGCTATTATTTTAACATCAATTTCTCTTCCACACGCAAGACTGATGGCTGCTGCTACATTTATGTTCATAGGAAACTTCAAAACAGCATCTCCAGCTTTTCCTTCATAGAGTATTGTTTCTTCGTCGGCCGATACACCCAAAGAACGAGGAGGTTTACGAGTTACTAGTGTAGCACTTTCAATCTTACCAATTGATGCGGCTTTAATACCATCAATTCCCACTATTGCACCTGATGGGGCATATATTTTTGCATTGTTCTTAGAAGCTAGGGTTTTTAATTCTTCCCGAAGTTTAGAATCCATTAAAGCTCCAATGCTCATGATAATAATATCTATACCATGTTCTAATACTTGAGGTACAGTTTCTGAAACTGCCTGGGGAGAAGCTGCCTCTATAACAAGATCTACTTTGTCCAGCATATTCTCAATGTCGAGAACAACAGTGCCATCTACTTGTGAAGCCAAGTTTTCTGCTCTTTCCATGTCCCTGTCATAAAAAAATTTTAGATCAACACCAAGCTTACCTTCAACTGCAAAACTAGTTATTATATTAGCTATGGCGCCGCATCCAAGAATCCCAACATTCATATTGTACTTCCTACATCTCTGGGTTAACAGGTGTCTGTACTATCTCTGGACTAATCAATAAAATATCTCCAACAGCTTGAACTCGTTCATAAGGTATTTCAATGCTTCCTTCCTCTTTAAGTGGACGAATTTCATCTCCCTCTGGAACTATTCTTATGCTGGTTTTTATTACATCTTTTAATCCAACACTTTTTTTATCTGGTTTCATAGCTGTTGTTTTTAATAGGGATACTCTACCCTTTTTAATATTCAATACAACATCATGAATTCTTCCAACGTACTTTCCGCGTGTTGTGTACACATCTAAATTGTACAGGCTTGATAAATCTACCATTACTACCACCTATCCTTTACTATGGCAAGTTCTTCCTAATTAAGATTGCCTTTTATCTTTCTAATCTCTCAATAAATTTTACAATCTAATATAAATTTAAATCCCTCTATATACTTAAACCTTACGACCAATCAGTCAATAACCAAATTTTCACTATTAAAAAACAAAAAAAATCATAGTTAATAAATTTAGATGGATTATATTAACTATTCAATTTTCAATAAAATTATCTTAAATAATAATTAATATGAATCATAATTGGATTTGATTACTATTTATTAGCTTGTTCCACTATTATCCCCATTTGTACAAATCAGAATGTATAACTTTTTATAAAACTAAATTGAAAACATCTAATTGACACAATAATTTATATTAATCTGCTGACATGGTTATTTTACGTTTATTTTATTCTGAAATTTATCCAATTAAATAAACAAATTAATTTTCAATAATAAAAATAGATTATATTATTATACCTCAGATCAGATCAGAGCATTAGAATTATGAATTAATTAAATAATCTTTGGAATCCAAAGATCTCAATAATAGAGAAAATTACTCAATTATTGTCAAGAAAATTTTAATAATGATATGATGTCCAAGATATTTTTAATTTCATACAATATTTTTAATAAATAAGGGTGAGAAAATGTGGGATACAAGTAAAGATTATAGAGTACGTGTTTTAGAGAAATCAGTAGATTTATTCATAAGAACCGCCCAAGGTGCAAATCTGAAGGGTATATGGAACAAACAAAAATGTTTACTTTCGGCAAGAGCTATGTTGCCGGTTATACAGGTGATGTATTTTTCCTATATGGAACCATCTGATCTTGCTGTTTCTCCACAGATTGATGATCTCAAAGATAGGGTCAATGATATAATTGAATCATTAGGTGGGGATAGATGGCATCTTGAGTTCTTAAAACTGGTGCATAAAGAAGAAAAAGAAAAACTTGTAGAATCCATTGCTAAGATGAAATTTGCACTTAACACCATTTATACAGTTGATAAACGTCTTTTACTTGGACCAATAAACGATCCTGTTATAGGAATAGATATAAAAACAGGAGAAATTGTCAGCATTCAAAAGTTAGATAAACTTTTAATATGTAATGTAAACTTTGGAAAAAGTGCAATTACTGTTGTGACCAATAATTTAACTGTTAAAGAAGGAAATAGGGTTGCTGTTGCAATATTACCTCCTACAGTTTTCATGGGAGTCCCAAGTGAAGGTATGTTCCTTCGAGGAAGTGATGGTATTCTTAAAAATGTTGAAGGAGAATTAGGAGAAATGCCCCATGGAATTCCACTTGACTCACTTAATGAAACCCGTAACTTGGTTGAAACCTTTCTAAAATAAATTAATTTTTTTTTATAATTAACTTTTTCTTAATAGAAAAAAATTATAGTAAGAATAACCCCAATAGAATCATGGTCAAAATAGATTTTTACGGTGGAGTTGATGAAATAGGTGGAAATAAGATATTAGTCGGCTCAAATTCCACTTCAGTATTTTTAGACTTTGGTATGAGTTTTAATAAGGCAAATGATTATTTTTCAGAGTTCCTACAACCTCGAAAGAGTAATGGTATAATGGATTTTATTGAGATGGGACTTCTGCCTAAAATAAAAGGAATTTACAGAGAGGATTACCTCCGTCACTCGGGATTAGATTCACCAGAGAAGCCATCTATTGATGGAATACTTTTAAGTCATGCACATATGGATCATTCTGCTTATATACATCATCTACGCCAAGATATACCACTTTACATGACAAAGGATTCACAACTTATTTTAAAGGTTTTAGAGGATACAAGTGCTGTTTCATTCGGTGAAACTTTAGAATACAAAAAAACCTTTTACTACACTGCAAAAAAGAATGCTGATGGTTATAAAAGACTTTCAGGTAAAGATGCTAGAATGGAAAGGGAGTTGAATATTGTTGAACCATATAAAAATTTTGTAATTGGAGATTTCACAATTAAAAGTGCTCCTGTGGATCATTCTCTGCCCGGAGCTTCAGCATTTCTTTTGGAAAATAATGGAGAAACTGTTGTTTATACAGGGGATCTCAGATTTCATGGTAGAAATCCTGAAATAACTAATAAATTTGTTAAAGAAGCAAAAAAATCGAACCCCCGAGTGTTGATTTCTGAGGGTACCAGGATAGATAGTCCAAGCACAGAAACTGAGGAAGATATTGAAATTAATGCAAAAAATCTCATATCTGATTTTAAAGGGCTTGTAATTGTAAATTTTCCTATTAGAGATATTGATCGTCTTTTAACCTTTTATAAAGTTGCCAAAGACACAGACAGGATTTTGGTGGTCAATTTGAAACAAGCCTACTTACTTAAACTTTTCAGTGGTAGGGATTATCCTGAACTGGAAGATGTGGAAGTTTACATTCCTAAGAGGGGATGGGGACTGATGGGGACTGATTCTTTTGTATGTTATGATGGTGAATGGTTGTGTAGTTCAGATATTGATCCAAATCACAAATCTTCGGACTATAAAAAGTGGGAGAAGGAATTCATTGAAAGTGGGAACTCTATCAACTATAAAGATATCCAAGAAGAACCTCAAAAATATATATTCCGGTGTGATTTTTTTGAGCTCAAAGAGTTAATAGATATAAAGCCTGTAGATTCAATTTATATTAAATCTGTTACTGAACCATTTGATGAAGAAATGGAATTTGATGAAAGACGTGTTGAAAATTGGCTTGATCATTTTAATCTTCTTCCAGTACACAAAATGCATGTCTCTGGACACGCATCTGGACCTGAGTTATTAGACATGATAAGGGAGATACAACCAGAAATCCTTTATCCGGTACATACAATTTTCAAGGAACGATTCAAAGTACTTGAAGATGATGGTATAAATGTTATTTATCCAAAATTGTCTAAAAATTTGTAAATAACAGATACTCAACCAAATACTATCAATTTAGTCTTGGTCATATCATCAACTGCGTATTTTATTCCTTCCTTACCCATTCCACTATTTTTAAATCCCCCAAATGGCATATTGTCGGTTCTAAATGTTGGTTGTCTGTTGATAATTACGCTTCCTGCTTCAATAACTTTAGCTGCTTTGAGTGCAGTTTCGATGCTACCCGTAAAAACACCTGCTTGGAGTCCATATTCAGTATTGTTTGCAACTTCAAATGCTTCATCTACACTACTAATCCTTATTATTGGGGCTATAGGTCCAAATGTTTCTTCAGTAACAATTTTCATATTGGATTTGACTTGGTCAATAATGGTTGGAGTGTAAAATGCATCCCTACGCTTTCCTCCCAATAAAAGTTCTGCACCATTATTTAATGCATCCTCAACTAACATCTCAACTTTTTTAGCTGCTTCTTCATCGATTAAAGGACCAATATCAGTTTTACTCTTAGATGGATCTCCTATATTTAATTTAACTGTCTCTGAAACTAGTTTATCTACAAATTCATTGGCTATAGCCTCATGAAGTATTATACGTTTTATAGCTATGCATACTTGCCCTGCGTTGATGAAAGCTCCACTTACAGCAGCTTTAACAGCTTTATTAATATCTGCATCATCAAGTACCACTAATGGATCGTTACCACCAAGTTCTAGAGTTATTTTTTTCATACTTGCCTTTTTAGATATAGAAATGCCTGTTTTAACGCTTCCAGTAAAAGACACTTTATCCACAATGGGGCTGGATACCATTTCATCACCAATAATGCTACTGTGACCCGTTACAGCATTTATTGCCCCTGGAGGTAAATGACTTTCCATGATCTGAACAAGCTTCAAAGCAGCTAAAGGAGCTTTACGGGAAGGTTTTAAAACCACAGTATTTTTAGCAGCAATAGCCGGGGCTATTTTATGCATAGCTAAATTCACAGGATGATTAAAAGGAGTTATAGCACCTAAAATCCCCATTGGTACTCTTATGGTGAATCCCATAACATTATTACCACCAATACCAGCATCTATAGGGATAGTTTCACCATATAATCTTTTTGATTCCTCTGCTGCAAGTAATAACGTATCTAATGAGCGTTCCATTTCAAATTNNAATTTAGCATCTCTAATAGGTTTTCCAGTTTCCCTAGTTATAATAACCGCAAATTCATCTTGACATTTATATAAATCATTATAAATATCATAAAGTATATTAGATATTTCACGTGAAGACATATCCTTCATAATCTTTTTAGCATCATTAGCAGCATAAATAGCTTTTTTAGCATCATCACGATTTCCATGAGGTACGGTGTCAATGATTGAGTTGTCTGTAGGGTTTAAAACATCAATTTTTTCATCTTTATTAACTAATTCTCCATTTATAAACATTCTCATTCTATAGCCACACCTAATTTAATTATATAATAATCTAAACTTTTTTAAAATCTAAACTGTAAACTAGTAGAACACTTAAAAAAAAATTAAGCCTTAAAATTAAT
>PMGM01000017.1 GCA_003158115.1 Methanobacterium sp. | reverse complement strand
AAAGATTAGTAATTAACTATAAATAGATAATATCATGACATATAACTCCACTTCTTTACCACTGTATTTATTTAACACATATACAGTTCCGGTGTTTGAAGTTACAACTATATTCTCTCCCATTAATGCTGCTGTAGATTCTACATTTCCAGTGTTAACAGACCATTTTAGTGTACCATCTCGCATATCCAATGCCGTAAAATTACCACTATCAGATCCTACAAATACAGTATTATCGTTTGGATCGAGAACATCTGACGATTTTATTGTGTCGTTAAGATTATATGTCCATAACATAGCACCATTTGCAGTGTTTAGTGCATAGAAATTTCCATTGGTTGTGCCCATATACATTGTTGTGTTGTTGATTTCTGGAGAAGTTTCTACGGCATTTCCAGTATTGTATGCCTAATTTTGTGACATTTGAATATCTCCTTGATTCGATTGAGTGTTTGAATTCCTTCATCAGTTACTTCATAATATTTTACTTTTCTTTTGCCATTTAATTCCCAAGCACCTTCAATTAGGCCTGCTTCCTCTAAATCATGAAGCACGGGATAAATTTTACTAGGGCCTCTTACAGTTTCCTCGGCAGACGGACTGATCTCATTCATCTTACTCATGAGTTCATAACCATGGCTTCTCTCTTTACTTATTAACCAGAGACTCATCATCTTGCCAAATCCCTTCATACTTCTTAAAAGTTTTATATCATATTCTTTAAAGCCTTTAGATAGGATATTATCACAATCAATTTGATCATTTTGGTCTTTGAAATCATTTTGTGAAACTCCCAATTTGGGCCTGTCATTTTCAGTCATTATTTCACTCCACTATAACTAATTTAGATATATTTATTTTTGATATATCGATAACATATCTATAGATTTCGGTTATATAAAAATAAAAATTTAACTATCTGAAACACTAAAATCATATTATGAAAATAGGATTTTCAACACTAGCACTATTTATGAGTCCTTTGGAAGACTGCCTTGAAATAGCTACAAAAGATGGATTTCAACTAATGGAAATTCTATGTGAAGGCCCTTATTGGCCTAGAAATGCTTTAAAAATGGAAAATAAAGTTTACGAAGCATTTTATTCCTATGATGTTGACGTTTATCTACATTCTCCCACAATAGATCTTAACCCTGGAAGTTTAAATCCAGGAATAAGGGAAGAAACCCTAAAACAACTGGAAGAAACAATAGACTTTGCTGTAGAAATTAATGCAATTGCTATTACAACCCATCCAGGATTAATTCATCGTTTTGAAGAGAGAGTTAGAAAATATGGCATGGATCATGCCATTGAAACACTTAGACATGTTAATGATTATGCAATGGAAAGGGGAATTAAATTTTCAGTGGAAAATATGCCAAATAAATATGCATATTTCTGTAACAGTGCAGAAGAACATCAATTTTTTATAAATGAATGTGGGGCCTATGCTACTGTTGATACGGGTCATGCAAATACCAGTGAAAATGTGGAGGCATTTTTTAAGATGGATAGGATAGTTTATTATCATTTGAATGATAATAATGGTGAAAAAGACCAACATCTAACATTGGGTGAGGGAACCTTTGATCTCAAACTACTTGATAAAGTTGACAATGGTATAATCGAGCTAAATAATTATCAGAATATCCTTAAAAGTAGACAACTATTATTATTCAATAACAAATAAAAAAATCATTAAAACTATTCAGATAATGAGATAAATCTAGTATATTCCAAAAGGGTGATTAAATGAGAAGCGATGTTTACTTCACAGATTTTAGATCTAGAACAGATGAAGACAACAAGATAAATAAGGTAAAAAAACTTTTCGAAGCTGCTAAATTTAATAATTTAATGGAAGAAGATGATTTGGTTGCAGTGAAACTTCACTTTGGTGAAGAGGGCAATGATTCATATATTAATCCAGTTTTAGTTAGACAAATAGTCGATAAAATCGTTTCAATAGGTGCAAAACCCTTTATAACAGATACAAACACCCTCTATTATGGAAGTAGGCATAACTCTCCAACTCATATTAAAACAGCTGTTCTTCATGGTTTTGATTATGCAGTTTCAGGTGCACCAATAATAATAGCAGATGGCCTTAGAGGAGAGAATTGGAAGAATGTTGAAATTAAACAAAAACATTTTGAAAATGTTATGATTGCAGGAGATATTATATCTGCAGACAGCATGATTGTAATGTCTCATTTCAAGGGGCATGAAATGGCTGGTTTTGGTGGGGCAATAAAAAATCTTGCAATGGGATGTGCGGCAATACCTGGAAAAATCGAACAACATGCTTGTGTCAAACCAATTATATTAGAAGGTTGTACTTCATGCGGAACTTGTATTGAATCTTGTCCTGAACAAGCCATGCAAATGACTGAAACTGGGGCTGAAATGGTTTATGATAGATGTATTGCTTGTAACAACTGCATATTTGCGTGTTCGAACTCTCTTATTAAACTTGATTTGGAGAATATGAATGAATTTATTGAGAGAATGACCGAATATGCTTTAGGTGCAGTTAAAAATAAAAAGGGTAAAGTCGGTTATATGAATTTTTTAATGAACATTACTCCAGATTGTGATTGCCTGCCATGGAGTGACAGTCCTATAGTACCTGATATTGGTATATTGGTCTCAGATGATCCTGTTGCACTCGATGCTGCAAGTTATGATCTAGTCAATCATCAAATGGGTTTTAAAGACTCCCTTCTCCACCAAAATTATTTAGAAGGTGAAGATAAATTTAAAGGCATTTGGGATATGGTTGATGGGCATGTGCAGCTTAGATATGGGAGAGAAATAGGATTAGGAAATCTTAAATATGATTTAATTGATGTTAGTCATCAGAAATAATTTTTCTTATTACTAAATTATATTAATAACTTTCATAAATTAGGAAATTTGAATCAAATTGTAATATTTATATTTTATTTTTTGTTGGTAATATTTTTATTATCTAAAAATTGTGATTATCCGTAATAATTATTAAATAGTTTATTTATATTGACCAATATGGGTTATAAACAACTCTTGAATTTATTATTATTTAAATTTATAAATAGTGGTGTGATTAATGGACTTTGCATATATCATATTATTTCTAACTATATTAGCGGCAATTTTGGTTATATTAAACTCTAAAATCAAATCTAGACCATTAAATAGCGAACGAGTAGTTGAAACATTTTTAATATCTTTTTTAGTTATATCGGTAGGTATTGGTAGCATATGGGCTTTTATTGGTCATTTCTTTTTATCAGCTCAAGTTGCAGCTAATATTGGTTGGGCTCCAAGTAGTCCATTTCAGTCTGAAGTAGCATTTGCAAATCTTTCTGTAGGTGTTCTCGGTGTATTGTGTTATTGGATAAGAGATAACTTTTGGACTGCAACAGTTATTTCTAGTTCAATCTTCTTACTTGGAGATGCATATGGCCATATAATCAACATGATCCAATACTCGAACTATGCTCCAGGAAATGTTGGATCAGTTTTGTATATGGACATTATTGGCCCAATTATTCTTATTGCACTTTTAATTACTTACAAATCAATGAGAAGAAAACTGCATAATTCTTAACTATATCAAAAATGTCATAGTGAATAAGAACATACTTTAAACAATTTTTAAATGACATATGATACATTTGAGTTTGCTATTATGGTATTATAATAATATTGCTATAGAATTAATATTAAAATTATCCAAGTAATTTTTATCTACAGTAGAATAATAATTAAATTGAAAAATATTTAATTTCTACAGTAGAACATATAAACATATTATTATGGACTTAATTTTGGATTAAACTACTAATAATTATTTAAAAACTTAAAAATCTATTTTAAGAATATCTTTAATATTTTTAATAACATAATCAGATGTACCAAGTACTTTTTTTGGAGGAGTTTCTCCTTGTTGTAGAGTAAGAACACCCACATCTGCTTCTTCAATGGCTAGAACATCGTTTGAACTATTTCCTACCATCATTACCTTATATTTTTTCTTTAAATCCATTACAATCTCCTTTTTCCTTCTAGAACTTGCGGTATCGAACACATTCTCTTTAGGGATATTGATGAACTCTGCAAGCTGTACAAGAGAAGTTTTTCTATCTCCCGATGCTATAAACATTTCTACTCCTCTATTTTTTAGTTCATTAACCACACATGTGACTTCATCAAAGATCTTACCACCTGCTGTTATAGTAAATTCTATTAGTCCTGTTTCCATATTTACAATAAAACCTGATCCACTACATATATGGACATTATAATGTTTCCCAACTACAGTATTGTATGTGTCCTGTACATCACTCATAAATGATTTATCATCTTTTATCGCATTCAAAAGTTCTTTTTTCCCTATATCCTCATCTGAATAGCTTATATCAAAATCTATTTCATTTTTTTTCAGGAAATGAGTAATAGTCTGGTCTGGTCTGGCTTTATTAATACAATTTGATGGATCAGTTTGTAAAACTACAAGGGCACGGTTTTTATCATTATCTACTATATCAATAGAATTTACATTATCGCATATAATTCCATTTTTAATATCTTTAATGGCTCTATAACGCTTTATTAATGTTCCAGAATTATCAAAGACAACTGCTTTCATTTTTATCCGCTCATAAATTTTTTATTATCAATAAAAAATTTTTAATATTCTTATAAATTATTCTAGTTATGCTAAAATGATTATCATAACCAATATATTAATTAATAGTAATTTTACTTTAAGTCTTCGAATGCGAATTCAAGTCCCTTAAACATAAATGCCATCTATAACGGTACCATTCTTCTGGAGACTCCAAGTCCCGTAAAAGTAATATTATAATTGTAATTCTTAAATAAAATGGTCTAGAACAACAAATGGTTCTGCAATAAAGCATTAGTAAGTGATCTGAATTATTAACATCATCATAGGTCTGGATATGTCGCACCTGAAAGTCCAACAACAAATGATGTAGATGGATTTGATAATTCAATCTATTTATACACTTGCAATATTTGTCAAAGTCTCCATATTAAATGAATAAAAGTAATAGAATTTTGAAATATGTTAGTAAATAATAATATTAAATTAAGATTGAAGGGGTCTAGCAATCGTTTAAAACCTTCATTATCTCAGTCAGATGATAATCAATGGTTTCCATTTGTTCTTTCTTAAACGATTTAGATCTTATTAAGTATCGGTAACGTTCAAACACATGGTCCATTTTGTTTAGAACTTCAGTTCGGTATATCTTATGTTCATACATTAAACCACCAGACTAAGATATAATTTTCAACTTTATAAACTTATGTCAGACATTCAGTCAAGGAAGTTTATATTACTCCCTATATTTCTTTCAAGAGCTTTTTGATAGACTTTCCACGCTGTAACCACATCTTGAACTGCTAAACCTGTAGAATCGAACACAGTGATATCTTCATCAGAAATTCTACCCTTTGCCTTACCTGTTATTACATCACCAATTTTAGCATCGATATTGTCTCTGGTAAGTAGACCTTCTTCGACAGGCACATTAATCTCCCCACTGTGTCGGGCTTGTTCCCAGCAATCAATAAAGATTCTTGATTTTGTAAGAATATTGGATTCTAGCTCTTGTTTACCTGGAGCATCTGCACCCATGGCATTTATGTGAGTTCCAGGACTAATCCATTCATATTTTAATATTGGTTTATTAGCAGGGGTTACTGTTACAATAACATCCACATCTCGTACAGCTTCTTGTGCTGTAGCAACAGCTTTAACATTTAACCCGAATTTTTCATTGGCCATTTTTGCAAAATTTTCTCTCGAAGAACATGTCCTACAGAAAACTTTGGCACTTTCGATATCCATAACTTCTCTAAGTGCCATTAACTGTGTAAATGCTTGTTTACCAGCACCTATAATTCCAAGTTTAGTAGAATCTTTTTTCGCGAGGTATTTAGTTCCGACACCTGCTGCAGCTCCTGTTCTCATATTTGTGATCCATGTACCGTCCATAACCGATAGAGGAAATCCAGTTTCTGGATCAAAAAGTTCTATAACTCCCATAACAGTTGGTAAATCATGTTTTAGCGGGTTATCTGGGTGTACATTAACGCACTTAACACCTGCTTCGTCCATGTTCCTGATAAAACAAGGCATAATACGCAGATCACCATTATATTTTTTAAAAAACAAATATTTTTTTGCAGGCATTTGGACTTTTCTGTCTGCATGTACACTATAAGCTGTTTCAACAGATTCTATAACTTCTTTCATACTAATGAGTTCTTTTATTTCGCTCTGTTTTAATAGAAGTGTTTCATACATTTTGGTGCCTTTCATGAATTTTTATATAATCATTAGATTATATCCATTTTACGAATTGCTATTAAAAAATAAAGATTACTTTCTAAGATGGGATAAATTATAATATTTAAATTCAAATTTAATGGGGCTTTTATTCATAATTTAAATAATTTAAATAATGTTTATAATGTTCAGGGTTTATTTGTTAGTTTACTATTTAAAAAAATTTAATAGTAATAACAAGAGATAATAATTTTTATAGTTATGATGGATTATTAAATACTTTGGGGGATGATCATATCTATAAAGGAAGTTTTGAACTTACAAAAGGTTAAAAATATGGAAAGATCATTGAATGAAAGATTTTGGGAGGTGGATTCCCTCCGAGGTCTTGCAATCATCATGATGATAACTTACCATTTTATTTTCGATCTTACTTTTTTTGGAATATTTCCCTTTGATGCAAATTCAGGATTTTTATGGTTTTTTGCACGCATAACAGCATTAACATTCATATTTTTAATGGGTGTTTCATTAACACTCAGCAGTACTAGGGCCCAGATAAGTGGTGAGGGGATCTTATTTAAGAAATACTTTAAAAGGGGTTTAAAAATATTTTCATTAGGACTATTGATAACAGTTGTTACATGGATCTTTATTCCCCAAGAATTCATAATATTCGGTGTTCTCCATTTCATTGGAATATCTATTATTCTAGCATACCCCTTTTTGAAACGTAAATTTTTGAATCTTTTTTTGGGAATAAGTTTCATTATAGGGGGGATTTATCTTGGAAATTTTACATTTGATTTTAGTTGGTTAGTTTGGTTGGGATTCATACCAAACACACTTCAAACTGTTGATTATTTCCCTTTACTTCCATGGTTTGGAGTTGTTTTAATTGGTCTCTTCTTTGGAGGATTACTTTACAAAAATTATAAAAGGCAGTTTAAACTTCCTGATCTTTCAAAAAATTATTTTGTGAAAACTTTTTCATTTTTAGGTCGAAACTCTCTTATTATATATTTAATCCACCAACCAATACTAATAATTGCTTTATATTTATTGGGGGTAGTGAATATCAACTCATTTTTTTAATAATACGATTTATTAATTAAAGATTTTAATAATTGATAAATCATAAATTATAATATTAACGTAGATTAAAAACAAGAACAAATCGTTCATAAATTAAAAATGTACTAATTATATTCATCCAAAATAATTACAGGTGTGACTATGAAACTATTGGATAAGTCTAAATTAATTAAAAATCATGAAATCACAGCATTAGACAACCTTGAAATGTTCTGCAAAAATATTGAAAAGAACAACGGGATTTATAATGCTTTTTTAGAGATAAATAAGAATCCAGCTCTTGATTGTGCTGCAGATATAGATTCACGTATAAAAGCTGGCGAAAAAGTTGGAAAACTTGCAGGGATGGTTGTAGGTATTAAAAGCAACATAAATGTTGAGGATTTTCATATTACTGCCGCCTCAAAAACACTCGAAAATTACCTTGGAAGTTATGATGCAACAGTTGTTAAGAGAATAAAGGAAGAAGATGGTATTATAATTGGGATGACCAATATGGATGAATTCGCTGCTGGAAGTTCCACAGAAACATCCTATTTCGGTCATACAGAAAACCCTGCTGCAATGGGTAGGATCCCTGGAGGTTCTAGTGGAGGTAGCGCAGTAGCTGTTGCATCTGAAATGTGCGATCTGAGTATAGGATCTGATACTGGGGGTTCTATACGAAACCCTGCATCCCATTGTGGAGTAATGGGATTTAAACCAACATATGGTGCAGTTTCAAGGCAAGGATTACTGGATTTGGCTATGAGTTTTGATCAGATTGGATCATTTGCTTCTGAAGCTGCTGGAATAGCATTGATGTTAGAGACTATAATGGGTTTTGACTATAAGGAGTGCACAACTATTGATTGGGATGTGCCAGAGTTTACCAAAATGATTGTTTCTGATGAAGAAAGTTCACTGAAAGGTATGAAGTTGGGGTTGGTAAAGCAATTCTTTGAAGTATCTGATGATGGTATTGTTGATATAATTGAAGAATCAATCGATAATATGGAGGAGAATGGAGTTGAAGTAGTTGAATTAAGCTTCGATTATATTGATTTATGCTTACCTACTTACTATTTAATAAACTATGTTGAGTTTTTTTCAGCCACCCGTAAATATGATGGACGAAAATATGGTCATCGCATTGAAGAAGTGTGTGGTGATGAAGTTCTGCGTAGAATTCATACAGGTTCCTACATTAGTCAGAAGGAGTTCAGTGGAAAATATTATAAAAAAGCACTTCAGGCTAGGTCTCTCATAAGAAAGGAGATCACAAAGCTTCTTAAAAATGTAGATGCCATAGTAGGACCCACAGTGCCTAAATTACCTCATAAAATTGGTACTTCACTGGAGCCTATGGAAATGTACGCTTATGACATCCTTACAGTGATAGCAAACCTTGCGGGAATACCTGCAGCTAGTGTTAAAGCGGGTGAAGTTAACGGAATTCCAGTGGGACTGCAATTTCAAGCTAAACCTTTAGATGATGATAAGATAGTGCAGCTTATGGCGGGATTCGAGCAAATAAATAAAATTTAAAATAAGATTTGGTAAATACAAAATTTTGAGCTAAAAAAAAATGTAAGTTTATTCGTAAAATTCACATATTTTATTTTTAAAGAATTATAAAATAAATTATTTTTTTTTAATGAATTTTAAAGTGAAAGAGATGAAAATAGGTATTTTATATGTAAAGGGTGCCCTGCCGCTTTTTGAAGATTTTGGAAATTTACCTACTCATATTGTAAATGAATATGGCATGGTAAATGGTGTAAAGGCACATAAGGCATTAAACGGTCTTATAATACCTGGTGGCAGTATAATGGAATCAGATAGCATAGGATCAGAAATTCGGGCTGAAATTTATGAAATGGCGAGAAATGGGTCTTTTATTTTAGGGATATGTTCTGGATTTCAGTTGCTAGCAAATAAGACTGATATTGGTCGAAGATCAGCATGCCCCATTGAAAAGGATGGGTTAGGGATTTTGGATGTATCTTTCAGTCCCATGATCAGCAACGACCGTGTGGAAGCAGAAATAGTTGATGAATCTTTTTTAACCCAGGGAATGGTTAATGATCATATAACTGGTTTTCATTGCCATACTTATGGTCATATAAAAGGAGAAGCCATTCCACTCTGTTATTCAAGGATAAAAAGAATTGATTACACTACTAATCCTCAAAAAATCCTTTCAGGTGTTAAAAATGATGATGGTAATGTAGTAGGAATAATGGTCCATGCTTCATTGGATGAAAATAGGGCACTGGTTCAAAATATACTGAATTTTATAGGTGCGAATGAAAAAGACATTAAAAGTATAAGTAACGCTAACGCGGATCTAATGAGGAAAATGAAAAGTGAAATTGGTATAAACACTAATATTAATACTTATAACAATTTAAAATCACTTAAAATCCCATTGAAATCCATTGGAGCTCCTAAAACGATTATGATAGCCAGTACGGGATCTGATTCTGGTAAAACATTCATAACTACTGGGATGGTGGGTGTTTTAAGGGAAAAAGGTTACAAAACTTGTGTTTTGAAGGTAGGTCCTGATATACGGGATATAGTCCCCTCACTTTATCTTAACAAGGAGAGAATGGAGAATTTCTCTTCAATAAAGATAGATGGCTTGGGCTGGAAGGATTTAAGAATAGTTTTGAGCGACGTGAAGTTGCAAAATTATGATATAATCCTAGTTGAGGGTGTTATGAGCATATTCACTGGTATGCTAAATGAGAAAATCCCATTCTCATCGGCAGAAATCGCAATGGCAGGAAATATACCGGTCTTACTAGTTTCGGCTTGTAATAAGGGAGGAATTGAAACTGCCGCTGTTGATATTGTAGGTCACGTGAAAATAATGAGTAAACTGGGAATTAAAGTAAAAGGAGCTATTTTGAATAAAGTTTATGATAAAAAAATAGCAGATAACGCTCAAAATTATATTAAAACAGAAACTGATCTAGAATTGATAGAACAAATTCCCAAGATTAAAATCGATGAAAGGGGTAACACGCCTGAAGTGGAGATGAAACTGGATGAATTCTGTTTAAATGCAATGGAGACTGTTAATAAATACTTAGATGTGGATAAAATTGTTGAAATGGCTGATTACCCTAAATTTATTGGATATACAGATTATAAGACTATTTTAAATATATTTAATTAATAGATTTTTTATATGCATTGTTTTTGTATGACACTATCTAATTCTTTTAATGCACTTTTATATTCGACTTCTGTTATATTTCCATGGTTTAACATGGCTTTAAGCTCAAAAGCAATTGTTTTAGCTGTTACTTCTTTTTTTCTATCTTTAAGATTAGCATAACCCATACGAATAACCGGGTTTTTATCCGCTAGATCATCTAAGCTGGCGCTACTTCGTCTTGATGTTTCTGTTTTACATTGTGCACTAATTACTTCTAAGTTAACATATTTAGCATTCGTATTCAGCGGCTGAATTGCTTTAAGTGTAACTAAAGGTACTTTATCGTTAACGGCTCTGCGAAAAGTGTCAAAATTGACAGAATAACTATCCTGCAGATTTCGGGGTTTATTGTTTAGTACATGATTTAAACTATCAATGAATATATAAACTCTCCCTCCCTTTTTACCATAAATATTACCTGTTTCCGGATAGTAGGAGGTGCCTAGTTTACAAACCCATTCCTTTTTGTATTCATGATTTGTAATTGTTACATAGAATTCGTATGAGCCTGTTTCTCCTAGTTCTCTTTTTTTAATTTCGCTAATATAAATTTCGCCTGATATTTCTTCTCCACTAACTAAATCATT
>PMGM01000099.1 GCA_003158115.1 Methanobacterium sp. | reverse complement strand
ACCTTATGTAAGTTTATCAATGCTATACTTAATTTCTGAATATCTAAAGGCTTTAAATCAGGTTTTGCAAAATTTTCTATTACTGTTTTAATACCATTTTTTGAAGCTTTTAATGCTTCACTATTAAATTCTACAGCTTGATCAATTATTAAATCAAGTTTTTTTTGTTGGATTATTCCTTCTCGTTCCTTCTTAAATTGCTTCCTTTTAAGTTTCCACTTACCACTTGAAGACTTATGTTTCATATTAGAGTAACTACATTGATATCTCTTAGACAATTCCTCCAGTGTTGGAAGTTTATTATTCCCATTTTCATCTATGAATCCTTGTATATACTCTGTTTTGATTATGGCCCAATCATAAGCCATTATAATCACCACTTCTTGTTATTATCATGTTTTCCATTTATCATTCATTATCATTTCTTAGAAGACCAACGAATACTAAATTCAATTTTTAGGTCCTCTTGATGCTTTTATATATTATAATGGCCAGTATATATACTTATTTGTTATGCAAAGATGTATCTATTGACTATATTAATATTTAAGCTTATCTTAGGCTTATATAGAGCTCTTCTTAAGCATGCATAAGAATTTATATAATTATTGTTTAAAGGTATGGTAAAATAGAAAATTCAGTTATAATACTAATTGCTTCTAAATGAATTAAAAAAAAATATTTATTTATTCATATCAATTTGTACAGAAAACAAATGAATTTTGGAAATAAACTATCAGGTTATTATGGATAACTCAATTACTGAGCATACTAATGATATTACAATGAATACATGCAGAATTCTATTGTAACTAATTACCCAAATTTAATAGTCTCTAACTTTTGTAAAAAAAAATAGAAATGGAATTTTAATTTTAACAAAAAATAAATTAATAATTATTATTTTATATCCTTAGATTTACCTAAAGATGTATATCTGGCCTTTTCATTCAGTAATTTCACTATTATAGATGAATTGTCCTGATATTCCAATGATTCACCACATTCAGGACATATAAAATTAGTTTGTGACGCTTTTTCGAATTTATATCTATGGTTGTTTGTTTTACAGACAAAGAATATATTTTCTTCTTCATATTTAATGCATCTTTCAATTTCTTCGGTTAAACTTTCATATTTTTTATTGATTATTTCCGATACTTTATCCTGCTCAAATCTCCAGTTATAACTTTCCCATTTAGTATCAGGATCTCTGGTTCTTTTGTAAGATGCTATACCTGCATCATATAATTTATATAGAACTCTTCTAACTACAGTTAATTTAATTTCTGTTTCCTTGGAAATTTCTTCATCCGATGTTTTTCCCTTTAATATACATTCAATAATTGAAAAACTGCTTTCTTCATCATTTGTTATGTCCATTAATATTTCCTGAAAAAGTGGATTTTTTAACATTATAAACCCCTCCCCCATTACTTCAAATTATACGATCTGTTGGGATATTAGAATTATAAATTCCGTAATTTTTTTTTAAATCTGGTTTAGCATGTATTATTGTAAATTAGTTAAATTAATTATCTCCGTACTTCCCTACTATGTTGTATTAATTTCTTTTTATTTCAATTTGGTTGTCTTTAATGACTCCCATATATATTTTGCTAAAAAAATGTGATCATAAAATTGATATATTCAATAAAATAATATATAGAAATAAGATACGAATAGGGTGAAAAAGGATATTATTAAGTGTTCTAAAAATTGAGAATTGTAACAAAGGAGTTACCAAGGATGGTTCATTCAAAAATATTAATTGTAGAAGATGATTTCATTGTCGCCATAGATTTAAAAATACACCTAGAAAAAATGGGTTACCATGTACTTGATATCACCGACAATGGAAATGATGCTCTAAAAAAAACTCGAGAAACAAATCCCGATCTGATTTTAATGGATATACATTTGAAAGGAAATATAGATGGGATTGATACTGCCCAGAAGATCAACAATCTATATCATGTTCCAGTCATATATGTGACAGGATATAATGATAAAAATACCATAAAACGAGCAAATATAACCGAACCATTCGGATACATTGTGAAACCATTTGAAGATAAGGAAATACAGACGTTAATTGGAATGGTGGTTTAGTTAGTTCCTAAATATTTTTTTAAAGAAATTAATGCTTTTTTATTATTTATTTACCTTTTTTTATATGACGAACTTTCCCATTTAAGATTTGATTAATTATTATAAAAAAATAACAAGAATATGGATTGCTTTTAAAATTTGATATAAATGAACTTTTAAAAACTCTTTATAATATCGGGTTGGAATGGATTAAAATCTTCTACCCTCTGTATATTAAATGTTTAAAATGGTTTAGCTTGAATAATAAACCATATTCATCGAATATTCCCTAAATTATGGTTAAAAATAACTTACCTCAAAAAATTAGGGCCCATTAAATCTTATGATCTATAATAATCACATCATTCACCATTCCGGGTATTTATTTAACAATAACTTTTCAGTACACTCAGATGTTTTTACAAGAATCACAAGTTTGTTTAGGTTCAATATTTATTTAAGTTATGTGTTAATTCATAAAAACAAAAAAAACTATGATTTGTGAATGATTATCATTTATATTTCATGTTAAGTTAATCGGTTAAATAACAAATCTAAATTTAGTATAGACGAGGAAAAAACAATAAAATTTGTTGTATAAAATTAATACAGATTTGATTAAATATCTCCTTAATCTACTCTAAACTTAATTTAAAGTTATTTATAAATAGGAATAACACCAAATATATTCTTTGTAATTTAGTTTAATGTAGTAACTCAGTGTTATAATGACGGAGCTGATACTAGTGTTAAATTGTCGAGTAATTGGAAAATGGTTGAAAAAGCTATACATTATTTGCCCGAGGATGATAGAATAAAAAATAGATACTCTTTTTATTTTGAAAAGACATTAGGAGGAAGTTAAATTAAGGCTACAATTTATCAACCTTCATATTTGCCTTGGTCTGGTTTCTTTGGGATGATCGATTTAGTTGATGTTTTTGTTTTTTTTGATGATGTTCAATTTGTAAAAGATTCATGGCATCGTAGAAATAAACTTAAATTTCAAGATTCTGAGAAATGGATTTCGGTCCCAGTTATAAAAAATTTTGGTCAAAAAATTAATGAAACTAGAATAAACAACTCAATTAATTGGAAAAATGATCATGCTAATAAAATATATAGTTATTATAATAAAGCACCGTATTATTATGATTATGAATCCAAAATTAACAGTTTTTATGATTGTGAATGGGAATACTTAGTCGACCTGAACATAACAATAATTAAAGATATTTCAAAAATATTAGGTCTTAAAATGCCACAGTTTATTAAATCATCAGAAATAGATGATGGTAATGTCCAGAAAACAGACAGAATATTAAATATATTAGAAGAGTTAGGTGCTGATGAAAGTTTGGTAGGTCCTACAGCTCGTAATTACACTAATAAACAGGAATTTACCGATAAAAATATTAAATTATATTGGTATGATTATAATCATCCTGTCTATCCACAATTAGGTAAAGAATTCATTCCATACCTCTCAGTAATTGATTTAATATTCAACACTGGAGAAGAAGCAATAAATTATATTAGAAAAGGCACTTCTAATGCACTGAAAACCATATAAGAAAGTTAAAATACTTTTTGAGTACGAATTAAAACTAAATTTAAGGAGAATATATGAATAAATTTTTTAAGGGATTAACTAAATTTTTTGAGGAAAATATTTTTTTTTATCATGAAGTTTATTTGCTAGAAATGGATCCATTAAACCATCAAAACTATGAGAACAATTTTGTAGAACCCGTTATATTCTTTTCAAAAAATGATTTAAAATATCTCTTGGAGAATGGATATAGTCTAGGTGAATTTTCTATATTATCTGATTTAACAGAAAAATTTTTTAGAAGTCAACTTCTTTTTGGAATTTTTTTAAAAAAAATTTTAGTAAGTATAAGCTATTTAATTATTGAAAATAAGATATTTTTCTATCCTCCTATGAAAATAAACTTCAAAGAAGAAGGGTACATCCATTATTCCATAACAGATCCTGAATACAGGGGAATGGGATTTTATACATATAATCTTCAAAAAATGTCAGAATTTTCAGCAGATTTAGGAAAGAAAAAATTAAAAATGGTTGTTGAAAAAAATAATTTAAGTTCTTTAAAATCAGCTTTAAATGCAGGATTTGAAATAAGTGGAGAGGGAAAATATCTGATGATATTAAGATTGATATATTGGAAAGAAAAATATAAAAATAAATAAATTTAATTGGGTAAAAATAAGAACTAAGTAATAATCGCTTCGTATTTATTCTCCTATAACTGTACCAGGTCCTGCTGTGTAATAGTTGCCACCATTACCACTTAATGTATTGTTCGATACTGTATTACTATCGGTACTTGTTTTTGTTGTTAGAGCTATACCAACTGACGTATTATTTGTTATAATATTAGATTTTATTGTATTACCTGTACCAGTTATATCTACGCCTTCATTATTGCCGGTTAATATATTATTCGATATCATACTGTTGGATACTGCCATCCAAATAGCATTCATGTTTTTAGTACAAGTGTTACCCATTACAATAAACCCACTTGCTGTTCCATTATGCATCTGTTGAATAGCTATTCCATCTCGTTCATATGTTACGTTGTTATCCAATATCTGGAAGTTTGTACTGCCATCTATTGTATAAACTCCTGTTCCTTCGTATTTTATAGGGTCGCCGGGGTGAAGTAACTGTACATTGCCTACTATATTGTTATTTCTGACTATATTATTAGAACTGGGCACATCAAATAGTAATCCTAATTCAGCTCCTGATAAACTATTATTTTCAATAATAGCGTTGTTTGTAACACCCTCAAAGGCTATATTATTACCATACATTGGGTCTGTTCCATGTAGGGTGTTCCCGGCTATATATAGATTTGTATTTGTCCCTGAATCCATTATACCATTTAAACTGGAATTTATGGTATTATTTAATATTCTAACTCCATTAGTATTGGATAATTGAAGTGGATAACTTCCTGATAAAATGAACCCTTTTACAGTAGCTCCAGTACCACTTATATGTAGTCCTGAGAGATTTACTGTTCCATTAGCATTTAATGTTATATTCTTGTCAATAGTCACCGTTTCTGAATATGTACCAGGATTCACTGTTATAGTACTTCCTGATGGTGCACTGTTAATAGCCGACTGTATACTTTGTCCTGAGTTTACTATTATGTTATTATCGGCTATAGATCTATTGGTGAATCCAATTATAATTATAACCAAAGCTAAAATGCATAGCATTACATATATTTTTTTCATGTTACTACCTAATTACATTGAAATAAGATGTAATTAGGATATATTTATTATATGATATAAATGTTTTACATTGGATATAACTAAAATAAGATATTTTTAAATTTTTAATACACACTCATTTTAATCACAATATTCCATCATTCAACCTTAATAATCTTTTCTATCATGATAATGAAGGTAATTGAGATTCTTATCATCTGTTCTGTTGTATATGATGTCTGGATCACACTCCATTAGATAGATAATTATAAAAAAAATTAATAAATATTATTTGATTATAGATATTTAATATTAAAAAAAAAGACCATTAATAATATCTTAGAATTACCTGACAAGATCTAATTCTATATTATTATGAGATTATTCTAATAATAACAAAAAAAATTCTAATTTTTATGATTAAATAATTGAGCTATTTCTCGATTAAATACTTTAATTCATATAAAAAAATTTTGATTCTCAACTAAAATTTATATCGGAGTTAAACTAATAAATAATTACAGTTATAATTTTAAATTTGATAAACTTGTTATAAACTTCCACTGATTACTCATTTAATTAACCAAAAATTTTGGTTTATATCCTATGAAGGTTGATGAAAAGATGACTTTGAATTTATCAATCCATAAAGTTAAGTGTGTTAAAAGTGATAGAACTGTTTTTATATAATTTTGAGGGAGATAAATGGATAATTTAAATAAAAAATTTACTAACTATGTTCAAGATAACATTTTCTTATATCAAAAACTTTATTTACTTGAAAAGAATCCAAAAGAATATCAAAATCTTGGAGATAATTCTATGGAATCAGTTATAATCTTTTCAAAAGATGATTTACATTCACTGATGATGAATGGATACAGTCTGGGTGAATTTTTAAGATTAACAGATTTAACTACCAAATTTTTTAAGAGTCAACTTATTTTTGGAATTTTCATTAATAAAATTTTAGTTAGCATTAGCCTATTAATTGTGGAAGATAGAATAGAATTTCATCCTCCCATGAAAATCAAATTTGATGATGAAGCTTACATCCATTATTCAATTACCGATCCTGAATATAGGGGTAAAGGTTGTTATTCATATAATCTTGAAAAAATTTCTGAATTTTCAGCAGGTATTGGAAAGAAAAAATTAAAAATGGCTGTAGGAAAAGATAATTTACCTTCGTTAAAAGCAGCTGAAAATTCAGGGTTTAAGATAATAGGCGAAGGAAAATATTTAAAGATATTAAAATATATTTATTGGAAAGAAAAACCCCTAAAAAATTTTCTAAAAAAATAATCTATAATAAAAAAAATAAAAGCCTTAAATAAATAAATTTCATCACAAATATTAATAAATTAAAATCACATGAAATATTATTCTACAGTGAAATTTAAAACAATAAAATTGATTATGGATCCAAACCTACCAGCATTATTTATAACACAATTTTCCAAGTAGGATCTCTATAAAGTAAGTTCATGGTTTTTTAGCAATTATCAGATCTTGATAGTCTAAATAATCATCTCTTCCAGACCATGAACCGAAATTGATAGGTTCTAAAATTTCAAGATAATGTTTTTGATATAAATTTCGAATATATGATTCTTTATAACTCACCGCATCTTCAGGAATATCTATATCAGTGGTACGATAATCCTCTAGATCATATTGAAAATTAATTGAACTTATATTTGACTGTATTGATGCTAAAGAATTCTTATTAATTAAAAAATAAGAAATTAAGCATCGTCCATCACTTTTTAATACTCTAAAAACCTCAGATAAATAATTTTCCAGATCATTAGGAAGCATATGAGTAAATACTGATCCTAAAAATACTAAATCAAAATAATTTTCTTCAAATGGAAATTTATATTCAGAAGCTTTGTATTTACCATTAGGATTATAATATTTATTTAAAACATCAGCTTTTTGAAAATGGAAATTTGGATATTTACTTGTTATATTTTTATTACACCAGTTAATCCCCAAATCAATGATATCAAATCCTTCATATTCTCCATTACTATCAAGATATTGTGTTAATGGAAGAGTTTTCCGACCAATACCACATCCAACATCTAAAACTTTCCCATCGGGTTTTAAATTACATAAATTAATGAAATATTCTAAAAAATCGGCCCCATTTTTTTTAAAATCTTGAATACTTCGAGGTCCATCAAACATTAATCTTGTTGATGGTATCAATGGATCCCTTCGTTGTAGAAGCATATCACTAAAATCCTTTAAACCATAATACATGTTTATAGACATATCAAGTAAAAATGGAGCTCTTTTTTTTAATATCATTTTCATATTATTATCCCCCCATGAGATCATTTTTTTTTACAAAAAAAAATGATGACAATTCCTATTTACCCAAAGTTCTATCGATCATGCCACTTACTGATTGAAGAATAATTCCGGTAAATGAAACAAATATCCCAATTATGGTTAATAGAACAGCAAATGTTGTTGGTGTTAATGAATGACTACTACCAATTAGATAATCTGTAATGAATATAGATCCCAATATTAAACCCAGAATAATCAAGAAGAATCCTGGAAATGTGTAATAATAAATTGGCCTGTGAAATTTCATCTGTTGGAATATATCAAATAATACTCCTAAACCATGTATTACAGGATTTTTTTTAGAACCATTAATATCGTATCTCACATTTATAGCTACTTCGTGAATTTTAAAATTAGCATTTGAAGCTTCGATTAACATTTCACTTTCAATACCATACCCCTTTTGTTCAAATCGAAATGCAGATAATGTTTTCCTAGAAAAAGCTCTAAAACCACTTTGACTATCTGTTACTCCTTCACTAATATTCAAATTAGTTGATTTATCAAGCACTATTTGTCCTAATCGGCGATATATTGGTGTGTCAGTTTGATCACCATTAATATATCTACTTCCATTAACTATATCAGCTTTTCCATCCGTTATAGGTTTTAATAGTTTTGGTATTTCTAATGTTTGGTGCTGACCATCTGCATCTAAAGTTACAATTATGTCAGAATTTTTTGCTGCTTTAAAACCATTTTTAAGAGCAACTCCTTTTCCCATGTTTTTCGGATGCTTAATTAGTTCTGCACCTGCTAACTCTACTATTTTTGCTGTATTGTCTGTACTACCATCATCAACAACTATTACTCTATCAACAAACATGCTGGCTTGTAAGACTATGCTTCCTACAGATAATGCCTCATTATATGCTGGTATTACTGCAGTAACTTCCGGCATGAAAATCCCCCCTCCCAAAAGTTTATGGAATCGTATATTTTCAAATAATTTCATATATCGAAATTTCTGCCTATTAACAAACTAATTCATATTATGAACATACTTCAATAAATATGTTTTGCATCTTATTGTGACCTAATTCACCTAATTGCATTTCCTGAAATAATCTTATAAAATCCATTGATAAAATGTAAAATTTTAGTTACTTATATTCAAATAACATCTTAAACAGTAGTGAAATCGATTAATCAAATTCAATAAATTTTATTTAATCTAAAAAAATCCTTAAATATACTTCATATATATTAAAATAAGATAAGTTTCCTGTGATTGGAAAATAACTGTTAATTCAATCTTTAAACTTTATTATATATTATATATCCATTTTTTCTATTTTCATATATTATGCTTTAGTGAAAGTAGTTGTTTATAAAAAAAGGATAAAAATGTGATTTTATAATTTTATTTTCAATAATTTTAATAATATTTTGGAAAAATTGTTTACATATTCTAATTAAAGTCTTTTATTTCTATAATATTAAATTAAAATAACTTTAATAACAGTTTAAATCTTAAAATCCATCTTAATTTATATTTATACTTTTTATTAAGTTTTTTAAAAAATAATAAGGATTTCGTTACAATATGGGACTTCACAAAACCTTTAACAATTTTAGTTAATAATGTGAAAATAATCACACAAAATGTTTAAATAGCAGATTCACATATCTTATATTACAAAGAATAGAATCCGTGAAATTAATCACAATAATCACTATTTATAAATAAAATTATTTTTTGCGGAATATTATATCTTTTTATTCTATTATAATTAACTAAATAACTTAAAATTATATAAAAACTAATAAATGATATCATAAATTAATTATATGTATAATAACAATCTTATATTATAAATAAAGGATTTATTAAGAGCATACATCTATTCCAGTTATCTACTCTCCAATTTTGACTTAAACCGATCATAAGTTCCATAAGATAATGCTTCCTTTGTGAATTTTAGGGTCTGTCGTATCGCAATTTTTATCCTTGTTTAATTGGATATAAACGTTATATAGATGTTCTTTATTGCTTTCATATTACTATCTATTTGGGGCTTATCACATTCTATTTCACTCACAAATAGAAGATTATATTAAGGCATGTTTATAGAATATAACTAAATATGAAAAAGGTAAAAAAAATATTTTTTTCACAAAAATAATGAAATTGGAATGATAAAAAATGAATGATCAAGAACAAAAAAAATCTTCTATAGCAATCATTGGAAGTCGTGGTATTCCCAATAATTATGGTGGATTTGAATGTTTTACAGAAATTTTAAGTCAAAATTTAGTAAAAAGAGGCTACACTATACATGTAAGCTGCGAACATCCTGGTGAAAAAACTTATTCACCCATATTCAACGGTGTAAACCTATTTTATTTCCCTATAAAACATCCTAAATCAGCGATAATGGGTATGTTCTATGAGATCATTTACGATGTATACTCATTATTCATGGCCAGCCTCAAGGCAGAACAAGTTTACATGCTAGGATACAGTGCAGCACTGTTTTTTTTCATACCAAAATTATTTGGGAAAACATTGTACTTGAATCCAGATGGATTTGAATGGAAAAGAGCTAAATTTAGTTCTTCAATAAAAATCCTACTAAAAATAAACGAAAAAATGGGTTCTTTCTGGGCAGACAGGATAGTAGCAGATTCTAAAGGTATAAAAAAGTATTATGATAAAAAATATAATATCGAATCATCCTACATAGCGTACGGTGCAGATGAAATTCCACCCGTCAAATGGGATAATGAAAAACTTCCAGACATATTAAAATACGGAATTAAAATAAATCCCGCATATTGGCTGTTAGTTGCAAGACTAGAACCTGAAAATAATATTCATACCATAATAGAAGGTTACATAAAAAGTGATGCAAAAAAGCCATTAATAATTATTGGTAATTTTGTCTCACCTCAGTATGAACAATATATCCAAGATATTGTTAGAGTAAAATCTAATGATAAAAAAATTGTTTTCACCGGCGGGATCTACGATCTTGAAGTTTTGAACATGTTAAGACAGAATTGTTTTGGATATTTACATGGACACTCTGTAGGAGGTACAAATCCTTCATTAGTAGAGGCTATGGCTATGGAGAGTCTTCTTATTGTCCACGAAAACCAATTCAACCGGGAAGTCTGTGAAGATACAGCCCTATACTTTAAGGATTCTTCTGATCTCGTAAATAAAATAAATCAAGTAGAAAATAATCCAGAAAATTATCTTGAACTTAAATCTAAGGCCTTTAAAAGGGTTAAAAAAGAATATTCATGGGAAAAAATTACAGAACAATATCATCTTTTGTTCAAAGCAAACCTAAAGGAGGAAAATAATGAAGGTACTACTCATAAATTATATGGAGACCACACAACCCGGAGGAATTAATATGGTTGTGCGGGAAATAGCCAAAAATATATCTATTATGGGTCATGAATGCGTTGTTTTACAACCTAACCCTGCAAATCTTCCGGATGAAGAAATCTATGAAGGTTTCAAGATAATCAGAGTATCTTCAATATTGGATAAATATTTCTATGGTTTGAGCCTTGGCATCTATCAATTTTTAAAGAATAATCTTAAAGAAATTAATCCAGATGTTATTCATATTAATGGTTATCATACACTACAGTCAATTGAGGTTATTCATACAATAAAAAGACTCGATCCAAGCATTCCACTAATTTTCTCACCCCATCATGATGTTTCACCAGGAACAATAGCAGGGAAATATTTAATGGGTGTTCACAATTATTTCGGCAAAAGAGCAATAGAACTCTGTGATTATATTACTTCTGTATCTCAATTTGAAGCGGATAGTACCATAGATATCTTAAATGTGAATCCTGACAAATTAAAAATAATACCCAATGGAGTAAATGTGTTGGATCATTTAGAGAGTCAGAATATAGACCTTTCCACTAATATTGTTGTTGTTGATGAATCTAAGGATATTAATAAAAGGAAAAAGATCAATCTTCTCTATACCGGGTATCTTATAACACGAAAGGGTGTTGATTTTTTATTGGAAAGCTTGAATGCTTTAATACATGATTTAAAGGTAAAAAATGTTATTTTAACAATAGTTGGTGAGGGGCCTGAGAAAAAAAATCTTTTGGAGTTATCAAAGGAGCTTAAACTTGATAAATACATAGAATGGAAACCTTTTTTATCCCGTGACAAGCTTTTAAAAAAGATAAAAGATTCTGACATATTTTTGCTTCTGTCAAGATCAGAAGCTTATGGCATAACAGTTGCAGAGGCATTGGTTCTTGGAACCCCATGTATAATTACTGAAAGTGCTGCTTTGAAAGAATTTTCAAATGAACCTGGATGTTTTATTGTGGATTATCCACCAAAACCCCATGATGTAGCTGATAAAATACTTGATGTATATAGGCAAGATGTGACAATAGGTCCATTCACAGAAAAGATACAGCCATGGAATAAGATTTCTAAGGATTATGAAGAATTATATGAAGGATTGTTATCAAAATAGATTCTTTAAAGTTTGAACTCTTAAAAAAAAAAATGGATATTCAAGCTTTTAAATTAATATTAAAAATTATGTTCAATTGATTATTCGAAAAATGTCAGCTTGAATTGTATAAATGCTTCATATTAATATTTAATGAGTTTGACAGTTATTATGCCGTTGTTGGCTTATCATTACTTAATAATAATTTTATATGGACAGATAGTATTTGGGAGTATTTAAATGACAACGGCGTATAAGATAAGCGATTTAATAATCCTCTTAGTACAAAAACAAGAAGAATATGGAGATTTAGATTTGGTATATTTGGATGACAATTTTAATTACAGAATTGCTGTCACGGTAGATGTAGATGAAAATACTATACCTGTCTTAGTTTTTGGTTAAAAGTTATTAATAAATTATTATGTAAAGGGAAATAAAATAATTTCTTTAACAAATAAAGGAACTTAATATTATAATCCATTAAAATAGAGAAAAACTATTTTTTTCATTATATAAATTTATTGGAAGAAAATTCTGTGATCAGTATCTAATTTATATTTTACTTCGGGTCTGTTTTGTATAAACTTGGCAGGTACACCACCTACTAAAGTCCATGGCAAGACATCTTTAGTAACAACAGCGCCTGATGCAACTACTGCTCCTTTTCCGATTTTAACTCCTGGTAATATGGTTACACGTGAACCAATATAGGCATAATCCTCAATATAAATAGAAGAACCAATAGATGCGAAATTAGAACTTTTTATATCGTGTTGTTCTGTAAACAATCTTGCTTCTCCACCAATGTTGACATTATCATTTATGTAAATACCATTCCGTCCATCTAAAAAACTATCATTACCAATAATAGAATTATGTCCGATGCTCACTCCTCCAGGATTGAAAAATCGACATCTCCAGTATATAATAGAATCTGACGGTATATTAACTCTAAAAACATTACGATATAATACCTGTCTTATCACATGAGACGGAATATATCCTGTTAAAGTTGCAAAAAATAGACTTAAATCCCTTAAAACTCTACGAACATTGAAAAATGTCCTCGCAAGAGGTGATGATTGATTGTTATTAACATAAATCAAGAATTTATCTCTAATCATGTTTTCACTTACTCATAGTTATTAATGAACTAATATTTATTGTATGATATTTGTATTGTTAGCCATAGATAACATATATAATTCTAGGTTGGATATTTGGGTATCCTTTGGGATAATATATCATATTTGTGAAAGAAAATTTAGAAAATCTTACTATTTCACAATGGATCCACTAAAATGTTTTTTTTTTTATTATGATTGAATTCTTTTAAATAATTGAAAATAAAACACAATAATTCCATGATATATCTATTATATCCATCATATTCAAAATATTATGATTATTAAGGATATAAAATATGTTTTTAATTTTATTTAAAGAAATTAGGTTGAAAAAATATAAAAAAAAGAGATTGAAGGGAAAATATATTTAACGTCTTACAAGTTTTCCAGGTCCAGTTATGTAGTAGTTTCCCCCATTACTTACTAATATATTACCTGCTAGGGTGTTGCTATCTGTACTTTTTGATGTACCTACAGCTATTCCACAAACTTTATTGTTTCTTACAATATTTGCTGAAATGTTATTGTTGTCACCGGTAATATCCAGTCCACTAATTTTATTGTAGAGTGCTTGGTTTTTGGAAATTGTGCTGTCACTTAAGCAAACCCATAATCCATTTTGACTGTATTTAACAATATTCTTACTGATTGTATAATGGGTTGCTTGTCCTGCTCCAATTTTTTGAACAGCTATTGCATCTTGAGCTCCTGATACAGTATTTCCAGTTATTACCATGTAACTTGAAGCTTGTGTAGCCCAGATTCCTGCACCATGATATCCTGTACAATAAATTTTATTGTTTGTTATTGTATTGTGTGAACTTTTAGCATTAAAGAGTATACCATGTAAGAAATTTTTGATTATATTCCCTGATATGGTATTGTAAGATGTTAAATACGAAGTTGGTGGAAATTGGAAGCTTATACCATTTCCATAATTATGATTTGTACCAGTTATCTTATTATTAAGAATTTTTGAGTTTTTAATATTTCCATTAAGTTGGATTCCAACTAAAGATGCAGCTGTAATTGTGTTACCGGAAATAATAGTATTTGCTGCATTGTTTACAAAAACACAGTAATTACTTTTAGTAAATATAAAATTCTTAATGGTTGAACCTGAACCTCCACTATTCACTCTAATAACAGAAGAAGCACTATTTTTTGCTTGGATAGTGACTTTTCCACTTGATTTTAAGTTAATTTTCTTATTTATAGTTACACTTTCTTTATATGTATAGGCTTTTGTACCATTAGCATAAACAACTATAGTATCTCCATTTGCAGCATGATTAACTGCACTTTGAATGCTACTTCCAGGGTGTACCGCTATTGTTGCAGCATTAGTGGATTGCAATGAAATCAAACACATCCCCAGTAAAAATGTAAAAAAGATCCATTTTCTCATCATATGTTCACCTTATTATAAATTGTATTACAGAAAAACTAGTATACCCACATGCATATATATAAAAATAAGTAGTTTCGTGATTTTTATCACCAAAAAACATATTATGAATTCTTCTTGATAGGCCTTATTTGGGCTTATTGTACTCTATATCGTTCTTTAGATCCTAATATCACTACTCGGTTTAGCATGGGGGTTTTCTTTGTTTAACAGTTAATTTCTTATTTTCCTGAGATAAACAGCTGATTATTTCATTTAATGGTTGCTATTTAGATTTGATTTAATTAAATTAGCCAGCATATATATGAGAAATATTCTCACATAACCTTTCTTAACATTAAATATTATTTAATGGAGTATATGGATGTCTAAGAGTATTAAACTAAATTTGTGATATTAAATTTGTGATATATAGTTAAAATATTATTGGATCATAAGATCAATATTGATATTTTATTGGAAATATTCTTCCATGATATTAAGGAGTTTAATATTTAATTTAGGTTGAAGCAATAAAGTAAATGTATTTCTATTTTACTTGAACTAGATAGATATATTAATACTTAAAATACTAGTTTGAATACTACTTTTATATAATTATAATTTGTTTTTTTAATTTATCATCCAAAATTATCCAAATAAGTTCTTTTAACATTGAAAATCATGTGTGATGGGGTTATCAATAATCATTAACTTATAAATCTACATATACAGTTCATCCTGACTTCCATTGTCATTATTATGGTTTAATCTTATGTATTTGATACTATAATAAAAATAATGGTTAAAAATTCTTAAATTCAAATAACTAATCCAAGGAAGAACTAATTTTCTATGATAAACTAAATAGTTTAAATAATGGAAATTTAAACGGAATCATTTAATTTAAGAACTTTCTGAACTCAATAATTGTCTGATAAATTCAAATTCTTCCCTATTTATTCCCTTTAAAATTATTAATACAACAAAATAAACCACAGTACTTATTATGACTGTAGTAATGATATTAATGACTCCTTGAGGATTCATCCAAATAATTATACTAGCCATCACAATTGATGCCACTAAACTTTTCACTATAAACATCAAGTCAAAATCAAATTTGAATTGTTTAGAAGCGTATAATATTGTGAGAATAAATGCTACTAAATATGCTACTAATGTAATTGCAGCTGCACCTAAAATACCAAAAATGGGAACAAATAAAATATTAAGGCTTAAATTCAAAACAGCAGCAATTAACCATATTGTACCCATCAACTTAGTTCTTTTTTCTAAAATTAATACATTACCTGCAATTGCATAAATTCCATATAGAAGAGCGCTTGTTGCAACAAATGGTGTTACTAAATAACCATTTAAAGCTATTGCAGGGGTTGTTAATATCATTAATATAGGCTTTGAAAGAATTGATAATCCAAATGCGGCGGGTATTGAAAGTAAAAGGAAATATTTAATTGAATATTTTATGAATATTCTAATCTTTTCAATTTTACCCTCTTCATAGTACTTTGGTAGAACAGAAGGCAATAAAACAGAAAATGGAGCAAAAACCATCACTAAAATATTACCTAGTGTATAACCCGGAGAGTAATATCCAACAAATGCAGAACCTAATAAAATTCCAATTACATATCTATCACTTGAATCAACGAGCCATGATGATAAATTCGCAGGAATAGTTGGAAGACCAAATGATAAAAACTCCATCATATTTTCAAATTTAGGAATTTTAAACCCTATATTGGTTATTATAAACATAATCATAATGAAAAATGAGATTATATATGCAATCAGAAGTCCCATAGTTGCATAAAAGAGTCCAAATCCATTAATTGCAAAATAAGAAACAAGAATTATGGCTAAATATGTTTGAACCACTAAAATAAAAGAATATCTTCTCATTTGCTGAAAAGTCCTGAAAAAACTGAGTAAAAATGCATTTAAACAAGTTAAAAAAACAATGATAGACACTAACCTCGCTAAATTAACGTCCCCATTAAATAAAACATGTGCAAAATAGTTAGAAAATAAAAACAACAATGAAGATATAATGAATGAAGAAATTAATACAATACTTGCAAGGGAATAGAAATCTTCCTTTATTTTTTCTTTGTCCTTCTCTGCAGATAAGAATCTAACCATGGTGTAAGGCAATCCAAGAGTTGCAAAGCCAGGTATCAATACTATTGTTGTGTTAATTATAACCCAAATACCATAGTCATTAATTGTAAAACTTTTAGTAACTATCGGTAGTAAAATTAATGAACTTATAGCAATTAATATGTTAGTTACTCCTATCAAACCAATTCTCTGCACAAAGATTTTGTAATCGTTCAATTGATTCACCAAGCTAGACTTGTGATTAATTTTTATTCCATTATATTTATTTATTAGTAAAATCAATATAAATTATAGAAGAAGTAATATTTATCTGTACTTTAAATTGATATTTGAAAAACTATAAGTGAATTCAGAAAAAATTATAAGTCGTTTTAGAATTTTATATTCAATAACCTCAATAACAGATTTAACTTTCAATTAGAGAGATTAAATTAACATAAAAATAACAATATAAACTGATAAAATGTTAAAACCAGCAATTATTAATGGTAAACCTGTTAGAAGTTCATTTTTACATCCATTTAAACATTCAATTGGTGAAGATGAAATAAACGAAGTAGTTGACACTTTAAATTCTGATTGGATTACAACCGGGCCCAAAACCTTCAAGTTTGAAGATATTTTTTCTAAAAAAGTGAACTCAAAATATGCCATAGCAGTTAACTCTTGTACTGCTGCATTACACCTTGCTATAGTTGCTTTAGGAATTGAAAATGGTGACGAAGTAATAACAACACCATATACATTTGCAGCTACAGCTGAAGTGATAATAAATGTAAATGCTAAACCTGTTTTTGTAGATGTTGAAAAAGATACTTACAACATTGATCCAACAAAGATCGAAGATAAAATTACAGACAAAACAAAGGCCATTGTTGTTGTTCATTATGCAGGACATGCCTGTGAAATGGATAAAATAATGGATATTGCAAAGAAATATGATCTGTATGTTATAGAAGATGCAGCTCATGCTATAGGTTCAAAATATAAAGATAAAACAATTGGAAGCATAGCAGATGTTACATGTTTCAGTTTTTATGCAACCAAAAATATTACTACAGCCGAGGGAGGAATGATCACTACAAACAATGGAGATTTAGCAGACAAGATGAGAATACTCAGTTTGCATGGGATTAGTAAAGATGCATGGAAAAGATACTCTTCTGAAGGATCATGGTACTATGAAATATTATATTCTGGATATAAATACAATATGAATGATTTACAGGCAAGTATTGGTATCCATCAGTTAAAAAAACTAGATCAAATGCAAAAAAGAAGAGAAGAAATTGTTGACAAGTATAACAAATCATTTAATGGAATCTCTCAAATAACAACTCCCACAGCTAAAAGTTACACAAAACATGCATGGCATTTATATCCCATACAAATAAACGAGGATTTGCTGACTATTGGTCGAAATGAATTCATAGAAGCCTTAAAAGCAGAGAATATAGGTACAAGTGTCCATTTTATACCATTACATATACATCCCTACTATAAAGAAAAATACGATTTTAAAAGTACTGATTTTCCAAATGCCTTCTCCTTGTACAACAACGAAATTTCATTACCAATATATCCAAAAATGGAAGATAAAGATGTTGAAGATGTTATATTTGCAGTTGAGAAAATAATAGACTATTATAAGGTGTAATTATGGAAAAAATTACAATAGGAAATAGCAAAATCGGTCCTGGAGAGCAAACATTCATAATAGCAGAAGCCGGACTAAACCATGATGGAGATTTTACAGCTGCCAAGAAACTTGTTATTGCAGCTTCTAAAACAGGTGCAGATGTTGTAAAATTCCAAATATTTAAAACTGAAAATTTTATAAGTGAAGATGAGGAGTATTTCGATCTTTTCAAATCACTCGAATTTACACAAGATGAATGGAGTGAACTTGCCAATCTTGCCGAAGATAAGGAGATAATATTTTCAGCCAGTGTTTTTGATGAAGAAAGTGCAGAAATTTTAAATGATATTGGTGCGCCACTTTATAAAATTAGCTCGGGAGATCTAACTCATATCCCATTACTCGCTTATGTCTCAAAAAAGAATTTACCAGTAATATTATCCACAGGAATAGCAACAATCGGTGAAATCGAAGAATCATTAAATAATATGTATAAATCCGGGAATCAGCAGATTGCATTAATGCATTGTGTATCTAATTATCCCACTAAGTATGAAGACACAAACTTGAGTGTTATCAAGAATCTGAAAGAAATATTTAATATTCCTGTTGGTTTTTCTGATCATACTACTGGTGTATTGATCCCATCGTTAGCAGTAGCTAAAGGTGCTGATATAATTGAAAAACATTTTACGTTGAATAAAAATCTACCAGGACCAGATCACAAACTTTCCCTTGATCCCGTGGAATTTGAGCAAATGGTTAAAAACATAAGGATAACTGAATCTGCATTGGGAGATGGAGTTAAAAAGATAACAGGCAAAGAGGAAGAGATGAAAGGACTCGGTAGGAGAAGTATCACATCAACAGCAGATATTCATAAGGGAGAGAAAATATCTAAGGATAAAATAAAGATATTAAGACCTGGAACGGGTATAGAACCAAAATATATCGATTTTGTAGTTGGAAAAACAGCAAGTAAAGATATTAAAAAGAATCAAACTATTAATTGGGATTTGATATGTTGAGGAGAGTTGTTGCAATTATCCAGGCTAGAATGGGATCAACAAGATTGCCTGGTAAGATACTAGAAAAAATTGGAGACAAACCACTTCTTGAAATTCTANNGTTAATAGACTTAAAAAATCACAATTCATAGATGATATTGTAATAGCAACAACAAGTAACAAGAATGATGATGTTGTTGAAAAATTCTCACAAAATTTGAATATAAATTATTATCGTGGAAGCGAAGAAAACGTGCTTGGAAGGTACGTTGAATCTGCTAAAAAATTTAATGCAGATGTTGTTGTAAGAATCACAGGTGATAATCCGCTTACAGACATAGATCTTATAGATAAATTAATAGATGCACATTTTAAGTTTAATTCAGATTATACATACTGTTTAGACACACCATTAGGAGTAAGTGCAGAAATAATAAATTCAAAGATATTAAAAGAAATTTCTTTAAAAGCTGATTTAGATTATGAAAAGGAACATGTTACACCTTATATTAGGTCTCATTCAGAAAAATATAAGATATTAAAATTTAATTCAAATCTTAAACATCAATATATCCGCTTAACAGTAGATACAAACGAAGATTTAGATCTCATCAAAGTTATCTATCAGAATCTAGGTGACCTTGAAAATTTAAACATCAACGACATAATCAATTTTATAAAACAAAATCCAGAAATATCTCAAATAAATTCAAAAATAAAACAAAATCCTGATAATACCATTAAAAACATAAATATCGCATTTTTAACAGAAGGAAGTTCTAAAATAGGAATGGGCCATGTTTACAGGTCCTTAACATATGCAAAAGAACTAATGGAGAATTTAGGAGTTAAAGCTTACTTCTTAACCAAAAGTAATGAAAATGTAATTAAAACAATTGAAGATGAAAATTTTACAATTTTTAAGATGAAAGATGATGATGAAATTGTAGATATTTTAAAGGAATTAGATATCAATCTAACTATTATTGATAATCTGAATTTTAAAGAAAGTATATTATCAAAAATAAAAGATAAACTTGATACTAAAGTGGTAATGGTCGATAATTTAACCCCTAAAAATGATAAATATGCCGATGTGGTTCTGAGTCTGGTGCGAAGTAATTTTGATAATAAAGATTGTTACAATAAAAATATTAATACAAAATATTTTTGCGGTCCTAAATATTTAATTCTAAGGAATGAATTTGATTCGTTTAAAAATAAAAAGGATTTAAAGCCTGAAATAGAAGATATTTTATTAATTTTTGGAGGAAGTGATCCTTCTAATCATACATCCGCAGTATTAGAAAAATTAAGTAATAATCTAAGGGTTAATATTGTTATAGGGCCTGAATTTAAGTATTTTGACGATTTGGAAAAGGTTAATAAGAAAATTCCAAACAAAAATGTAAAAATTCACAAGGAACCAGGAAATATAGCTGAATTGATGTACAATGCTGATTTAGTAATCACATCTCCGGGTTTATCAATGTTTGAAGCTGTATATGTAGGATCGCCTGTTTTGGCCATATCTCAAAATTATCTACAAAACCATTATTATACTCCTCTTAATTACGAATATTTACTACCAAAATCTGAAATAAATAGTATAGAACATTATCTAGATGAACTATCCTCATTAAAAAGACGAAAAGATATATTAAAATTTTTCAATGAGTTAGATGTTGGAAAAGGAAAGGTAGAGGTATTCAAATATCTTTCAGAAATGATCTTAAAGGATGATCATAATGCATTTATAGAATAAATATGAATGAGATTCGTTAAGTTATATAGAAAAAGTTATACATTGAACATTTTATAATAATAACATAATAAATTAAATTAACTCCTTACTAAAAGAACTAAAATAAAGGTATTGAATACTTATGAACTGTATAAATGGGTGATTAAATGAAAGCAGTTATTGTACAACCGTTTTATTTACCTTGGATAGGTTACTATGGAATGATTGATCAGGCCGATAGTTTTGTTTTTGCTGACAATCTCCAGTTTGTTAAAAAATCCTGGCAAAGGAGAAACAAAATAAAAACCAACAATACTCCTAAATGGCTTTCAGTACCTGTTGTTGGAAAATATCGCCAAAATATTAATGAAATAGTTATAAATTACTCAATGAAATGGAAGCATAAAAATAGTTTTTTAGATTGGAAACAAAACCATTGGAATTCAATATCAAATGCATATTCCAAAGCACCATATTTTGATGATTATAAAGATGATATCAAAGAAATATATAGTAATGATTCAAAGATGCTGAGCGACTTTGATATATATACAGTCGAAAAAATTTCTGAATTATTAGGTTTAAACATACCAGAGTTTATAAGATCCTCTGATATGGATAATGCAGAAGGTAAGAAGGTGGACTTCATATTAAATGTCTGCAATGAATTAGGTGCTGATGAATATATTAGTGGACCGGCAGCAAAGAATTATATAGATTACAATGCCTTTCAAAAATTTAAACAAGACAAAGTAGAATTATTTTGGTTTGAATATTCTCATCCAGTTTATCCCCAAATAGGAAATGAATTTTTACCGTATTTATCTATAATTGATTTATTATTCAATACTGGAGAAAAAGCAAGGGATTATATCCGGCAAGGTTTAGATAACTGCTTACAAATAGAAGATGGACATACCTTAAAAAACGAGGGGGAAATTACACGACCAATAGAGTTGAAGAATACTACACTGACAAAGTGATGCTTGTAACTGGCGGGGCAGGTTCTATAGGTAAGGAAATCGCTAAAAAAGTTTTGGAATTTAATCCATCTGTTGTTAGGGTACTAGATAATAATGAAACAGCATTATTTGAACTTGAAGAAGAACTTAATTCTGATAATTTAAGGGTGTTTTATGGAGATATTAGAGATAAGGATAGATTAAAAAGGGCTTTTGATAATGTGGATATTATTTTTCACGCAGGTGCACTAAAACATGTACCTCTATGTGAATTTAATCCATTTGATGCTGTTAAAACTAATATTATAGGTACTCAAAATGTTTTAGATGTTGCACTTGATAATAATGTTGAAAAGGTTATTTTTGTAAGTACTGACAAGTCTGTAAATCCAATAAATGTTATGGGCGCAACTAAACTACTTGCTGAACGTCTTACAATATCGGCCAACAATTACACTGGTGATAAAAATACTATATTTTCATGCGTTAGATTTGGAAATGTTTTAAATTCAAGAGGATCAGTCATACCAGTATTTAAAAATCAGATTAAAAATGGTGGTCCTGTTAAAATTACAGATAAAGAAATGACAAGATTCATAATGGGAATACCTGAAGCTGTAAAACTAATTCTAAAAGCAGGAGCACAGGCAAAGGGTGGGGAAATATTTATTCTCAAGATGCAAGCAGCAAATATCATGGACCTTGCAGAGGTTATGATTGAAAATTTAGCAGAAATTTATAATCACAAACCTGAAGATATTGGTATAGAAATTATTGGAAAAAGAGTTGGAGAAAAAATGTATGAAGAGCTCATGACAGCCGATGAATCTCTCTATGCAACTGATAATGGTGAATTATTCATTTTAAACTCTAAGACTCATGAGAATATGAGTAATATCATGGAATATAATTCTGATTATGTAGATAAATTATCTAAAGATCAAATTGGTGCGATTATAAAAGAAACTTTATTTGAAAACAGAAATTTCCTGTATTAATTATAAAATTTCCTTTATAAAACTTGTTGAGGGTATACAGACATGTTTACAAGAAAGATTTTTAGATATTATAATCCCTAAATATTCAATTTTTATACTATATAATTATAATATACAATAAATTGGATAATTTTTTTTATTTTTTTATAATTTAATGTTTTATTGTTAGGTTAATCTATTTTAATAAAAGTACTTACAAACTCTGTTGAACAATAAAACGATATTATTAGTTTATTATTTATATTAATTAGTTCAAAATTAATGAATATGGTAAAATTGGATCAAGATGAACTTTTTGAATATTTAGAGAATAATAGAATAGATGTTATAGCAGTTGCAATATCATCTTGGCATGCTTTAGGTATTGATGCTTTTTTATATGATATTTCAAAAAAGTATAAAAGAAAAGTCAAAGCTCTTGTTTTGATAATACCCCATCAAAGGGATGGTTATATAATTAGTGAGAAAGACTTTCAATATCGTGATTCTGTTGATTTAAAATTTGAATTTATTGATATTCCTCTAAATAACCAGAATTTTATACAAGAAAGGGTTCCTAATTTTATTTCAAAATATATAAAAATGTTTTCAGGGCTTAGAAACATCCGATCTCATGATGGGATAAATGATTTATTCTTGTTAAGTCCCCATTTAACTTACAATGAATTGTTAATTTATTTCAATAATAAAATAATTTCATCTAAATATAAACCTGTTTTTGTTTTAATTGATGAAGGATATGCTAGTTATGTTTCAAAAGAGAATTGGAATAGTTTAAGAAGTGAAGTCTCGAGAGAAGAAGATTATTCTATATTAGATACTGTGAGTTCAAAGATTTTTAGGTCGGTAGATTATATTATTAGCATAATTATTTTGAGATCCATTAAAGTAGAATCAAGATTTCTTTTAAATGTTGAATCCCAATTAACAATGAATGAGAATATTTGTGATTCATATAAAGAAGTACTGAAACTCAGGAATAATGATTTAAAAATGGATATTGTAGGGAAAACTGTACTTATAATTTCACAACCATTCTCAGAGATGGATATTATTCCATTAATGACTGAACTCAATTTAATGCAGTCATTAATTAAATTTATTAATAAAAATGGAATTAAACCTATTTTAAAACCACATCCCCGTGAAAAAAGTGATAAATACAATGATCTAAAAGATTGTGATTTTGAAGTAATTGAAAACAATTTTCCGGTCGAAGAAATAATCCCTAAGCTAAACCCCATCTGTGTAATAGGTTATACAAGTACTGCCTTATTGAATTCTAAAATATTTTTTGATGTAAATGCTATAAGTCTTTTAGATGTGATGCTTTCTAAGTCTGATGATAAAAGGGATGATGATTCTAATGGTGAGTTTAAAAATTTAACTGGCAAATATGTAAATTTTGTAGATAAAATTGAAGATATAAAAAAATATTTAACCGATTAATTTAGTAAAAAATATTAAATTTTCTATTTCAATAATATCAAAATAATAAAAAATCGGATTAACTAAATTAGTTTTAATTCTAATATAAATATCTCCTGTTTGATTAATATGTAACACTTTTTTAACCTATTTGGTGATAGAGTTTTGTAAATAATTTTTTTGTTGCTTTCATTTCTAAACTGAAAACTTGATTTAAAAACCTTAACTTTTCAATTATTGTTATTATTTAGTAATTTTCTACTAATTCATCTTAATTAACTATCTAAACTAATAATTTTTGAATGATGTATCATTAGACTAATTATTATAAAAATTTATTAATAATCATGTACATATTAAGATATTACCTTCATGAAATGGAATAATTCTGTTATAACATTGTAAATTTCAACAATTGATCTTTATAACTCCAAAAGTATGTTGTAAATTTAATTTTAAAATGTTAATTGGATAAAATCAGTTAATCAAATGATCGAAATGAGGATTATAATATCAAATTCCTTTGAAACTAGATATATTGACTGGATTAAGAAGAAGCTCCTTATGATGGCAATATCCATTAATGGGGGGGCGAATTAATAGTTCCTCAACCCAAGTCTGATCTTCAAAGTGTAGAACATTTTGAAAGATTAAAACGTATCAGGATTAAAAAGTTACTCTGGATTATTCCAAGTATTTTGGCTTTTTTAATAGCTTTAATCCCCACATTAACTAATCAGTGGCCATTAACTCTAGATATATTTTTTCATATACATATAGCTCAAATTTATAGTCATTATGGATTTACATTAGTAGATCCATTAGTTAATCCTCCTACTGGAACTCCAATAGATTATCCTCCACTTTTTAGTTTGATAATAGTATTTTTAGGTGCTATACTGAAAATTAATTATTTTCAGGTAGCACGTCTTATACAACCTTTTATGGCATTTTTTGTTCTTTTATCAGTTTCTTATGTTGGTAAAAAATTTTATGGAGATATTGCAGGTATTTCAGCAGGATTTTTGATTCTTTCAAGCTATCTTTTCAGCAGGGTTGTATCACCTCTTCCAGAATCAATGGCCCTTATATTTGTCCCGTTGGTGATTTATCTTTACTATCGGGCACTTAATTCTAAAAATTATAAATATGCTCTATTATCAAGTATACTATTCTTAATAGTGATATTAACTCATCAAGAAACAACATTACTACTATTTACTATAATAACAACAATAACTGTGGTTATTGGACTTTTGAACAGAGAATTAAAGTTTTTGAAGAGAATTTTAAAGAATTATGCTTTATTCTTGTCATTACCCCTAATTGCAGCATTAATTTTATATATTGCAGCATTAATAACCCATCCAAATTTTGCTAACACCATATTAAATACCATAGCTACTGAATACTTGGCACCTTTACCCTTCAGTGATCCAATAAGTGATCCTAAATATGTGGTTTATCTTGGAATTGTTTTGATGTTTGCTATTACAGGGTCAATTGTTGCACTCAAAAGGAGAGATTGTCGGGACATATTTATTCTTGTATGGATAATAGTAATTTTCTTTGCAAGTAAATCCTATTGGATTGGAATTCATGTTTATACAATAAGGCTTCTGATTCATTTGCTATTACCCCTATCACTTATTGGTGGAATGGGATTAAATTATCTATATAATGATTATAAAAAAACAGAATTTCCATCAAAATCTATCCGAACTATATTTCTAATCACAATATTTTTAATTTCAACATTATTTGCAATTACAACAGTTACTGATACAAATTTTCAAGTCATACCTAATTATAACACAGAACCCTATGGAGTAATTGATATGAAAATTCCTCAGATAGCCCCGCCAACAAGCTCAGATACAGAACTTGCAGGGTGGTTTGAAAAATATGGTGATAAAAAATCTGTGGTAGTATCAAATAATTATGCTACCAACCAGTTCATATTAACAACTACAGACCAGCCAATAGCAGATGTTATATCCTCTGAACATGTTATAATGTGGGGATTTAGAACTTCAGAACTAACACAAAAAAATGTAGGATACTTTGTATTTGATAAAAGATTGAACTTTTCCTCCAGCTCAATTCCTATAATTAGTCATGGAGCTTTTATATTTTTCAATGAAAATGATAATTTAACGTCTCTCTTACCTTCAAACTTAAAATTAGTCTATCAAAATCAAGATTACATAGTATTCAAAGTTGAATAATAAAAAAAATAAATAACTATAAATTTTACAACTCAAACAATAAACAAGGAAAAAATATGAAAATCGGAATAGTCACACCTCAAGATCCAAAAACGGGTATAAGCATATATTCGGCGATTTTAGCAGTTGAATTGCAGAACTTAGGCAAAGATGTGAGTATTATATCTCCAAATAATTCAATTGATAAACTGCCAATTAAACACGAAGACATAAATTATATTTCACCCAATAACTATGTACCAGAAGATTATGATATTACCCATTTTCAGCTTGCTAACTCAAATTTACATGAATTTCAACTACATTTACTCGATGATCACCATAACAAATTAAAAGATATGTCCAATATAATAACAACAGTACATGATGCCAGAAATTTTGATACTTTCAATTTAAAGTGTTCCAAATGCTATTCATTCGGTTTAAATTTATCAAATACTCCAATAATGTATCCTTTCGATATAGTTGATAAAGCATTTCAAAGAATATCAAAATATTTAATATTTCACAATAACTTTGCAATGGAAGAATATAAAACTAGATATCATCTCAATAATAACTCTCTAAGATGCATACCTATTTCTGCTTATCGTTTGGAAGATACTAAAGATCCTAATTTAGTTGATTCAGATAGTGATGATAACAGAATATTAGTACCTGGTTATATTTCTCCTTTTAAAGGTCAAGATATTATATTAAAAGCTGTAAGCAATATAGATGACAATTTCAAATTAGTCTTCATGGGTAAGATTGTAGATAAAAGTTACGAAATTTATTTAGATAGTATCATAAAAAAAGAAGGTATTCAAGATAAGGTAGAATTTCTTGGATTTGTAACAGATAATGAATTCATAAACCAGATAGATAGAGCTAAAATAGTGTTAATACCAAGATTAATTAGTTCATGGTTAAAGAAAACAACAATGTACAGGTTTAGAAAGTTTTTAGGATTGGATTATCTGATTAACCATTCAACAAGTGCAGTTTTAACCATGTCACTTATTTCAGGGAAGCCAATCATATGTTCTAAAAATCAAGGATTTTCAGAGTACATCAACTCATCTAGAGGCATATTTTGTGAGGATAATGTTGAAAGTTGGAGAAGTGCCATAAAATTCTTGTTAGAAAATCCCGAGAAACAAAGAGAGATGTCAGAAAATTCAAAAATTTTTGCAAATAACACTCTTAACCCTACTATGATCGCTAAGAGACATATAAAACTCTATAATCAGTGTCTTTAATTAAAAAGTTATAAATGAGGAAATATGAAAGTAATAAACCCATTTCAAATGAATAATTGGGATATCAAAGATCTCTTCATATTCATATTCATAATACAGATAGGCCTATGGATAACAGTTGGTTTAAATTTTATTGGAATGTATATCCCTATATTAAGTGAAACATTAACTTTCATATCATTATTTTTTATTAATGGAATTTTAATTCTTAGAATTTTAAACATTCATAATTTGGGAAATATTGAAAATCTATTATACTCGGTTGGATTGAGCCTAGCAGTAACAATGTTTCTAGGAATGATAATAGATTTAACCTATCCCTTCTTCGGAATACATGACCCGCTTTCAACACTACCTTTAATGATTACATTCACACTATTTACACTAATTTTATGTTTTATATGTTATCATTGGAATAAAAACCCCACTAATTTCCTTAATGGGTACATGAAACAAACAAAGATTAATAAGTCAGTGTACCTGGATCTTGATGGATTATTAAATCCCATGCTCTTTTTGTGTTTAATTCCATTTTTAGCAATATTTGGTACTTATTCAATGAATTATTACCAGAACAATATTATTTTAATGTTTATGTATTGTTTAATTGCAGTAGTACCAATAATGATCGCCTTTGATAAGTTCATACCTAAAAAACTATATCCACTAACACTTTTTTCACTTTCCATATCTCTACTTTTTTCATCATCTCTAATTACAAGTTATATTAATGGTTGGGATATAAACATGGAATATTACTTTTCTAACGGGGTATTAATGAATTCTTATTGGAACTTTTCAGTTCCTCAAATACTCAACTCAATGCTGAGTTTAGTTATTGTTGTACCAATATTTTCCAAGATCTCAAGTACGAGTATTGTTAATATTTTTAAAGTAATTTATCCCATCATTTTCTCATTTGTTCCATTGGGTTTATATTCAATATTCAAAGGGCAAACTAACAGTAAAATAGCTTTTATGGGATGCTTCTTATTCATATCCGTCTTTATGTTTTTTTTGGAGATGCCTTATTTAGCAAGACAGGAAATTGGAGAGTTATTTGTTGTTTTAATGATAATGCTTATGGTTAGTAAAAAAATAAACAAAAAACCTCTTACAGTACTCATAATAATTTTTATCCCTGCGCTTTTAGTTTCACATTATTCATTGGATTATATTTACATTTTCTTACTTGTATGTACATTTCTGATTATTTCATTAAGGAATCTAAACTTATCGTATGAACATCCTATTTTAGAGAGATGGAAAATCATAAAATTTTTCTTTGTAAAGCATAATCAAGAGGAAATTTTAAAATTAGATTATAAACTCCAAGTGATTCTAATAATCACATTGACACTTGTTTATTATTATGTGTTTTCAAGTTCAGCGCTTTTTGATTTGACACTTTTTACTGTAAATAATCTAGTATCAACTGTTTATACATATTTTTTTAATCCAAATTCCCTTGCAACTGTGGGTATTGTAACAAGTGAAAAATCATTATTAAGATCCATTGCACTCGATCTTCAATTACTTATCGAATTTATGATTGGAATTGGAATTCTTTTATTATTGTACAGACGTACAAACATGAAATTTAATGAGAATTTCAGTTTATTTTCTGTTATGGCTTTTTTAATGTTGGGTTTGGTAGTTGTTGTTCCTTTCCTTGCTGGTGCACTTAATCCAGAGAGATTTTATCAGATAGCACTTATATTCTTGTCAATATTCTTTGTGGTGGGATGGATTGGAATTTTCAGAATTTTAAATAGGATATTAGGGTATAAATGGGAAAAGAAAACTGTTTATAAAAATTCATTAAAATTAATCTCTATATTCCTGGCAATATCACTCATATTTAATAGTGGTGTGATTTATGAAGTATTCCATGATAAACCCTCGTCAATGTCTTTGTCGAGTTCAATGGATGGTCCAAGATTTAATAATATGGAAGTTGCAGGAGCATCATGGTTAAATGGTAATAAATTGGAATTTAATGTATATGCTGATCTTTATCGATCTCTTCTATTGAATGGATTTTTCATGGATCATTTAAGTTTAAGTAATGCTACTCCTGTCGCCCAACCGGCTTATATATATTTAGGAACGATTAATGTGAACTATAATCAATTTGCTATTGCAGCTAAGGGATCAAATCCAGTTGCTTACTTTAATGGAACTTATACTGATGCTAACAGGATTTTTGATGATGGAGGATCTCGGGTCTTATCTTATTAATATTTTTAATCCATCATAGGTACCTTTAAGAAATGATCGTTGTTTACTATCATCCTTATGCACTAGTGCTACTGATAAGAGTATTATCCAAAAATAATAACCAAAATAGTATAATGATGATGTTAATATCTGAGTTTTTTGAGAATTCTTTTTCATGAATAAAAATCTGTTTTTTATCATGTAATAAATGCTATTGGCACTTAAATCTGATGCACGACCTTTATGCCATATAACCGCTTTGGGAGCATATACTGAGTCGTATCCTGCCTTTTGTCCCCTGATACACCAGTCTATTTCTTCCCAATATGTGAAATATTCTGGATCAAAAATACCTAATTCCTTTATTAATTCATTTTTTATTAGTAAACAAGAACCTTCAACATAATCTACCTTTTTTTCAAGATCAAATTTACCATCATCTATTTGATCAGCACCTATGGGATGAGGTTGACAAGAAGTTCTGTTTAACTCTCCTCCGGCAAAGGTTACGATCTTTGAAATCTCATCAGGAGTATAAAAATAAATTTTCGGACCAATAAATCCAATATTATCCCTTTTTTTAGCAACCACCATCAATTCCTTTAAAAAATTGTTATCTACAACTGTATCATTATTTAAAAGTAAGACATAGTCCGGGTTTAATTTTTTCATAGCAAATCTTATTGCAATATTGTTCCCTTCAGCAAAACCATAATTTATATCGTTTTTTATGAATAACAGATTATTTTCATGGTTAGAACTGTTAATGAACGCTTCTTCCAGTTCAATTTGCATGAGTTCATTATAATCTACTTCTTTAACAAAAATTGGTTTATTTTGTTGGGTATATTCAACATAATTTGAATTTGTTTTTAAATCTCCACGACAATATTCCCTAATTTTTTCTATTGAATCATCCTTTGATGCGTTATCAACAAGAATCAGATGATAATGAGGATAATCTACTTTATAGATCGATTCAAGGCATTCAATGCTATTTTCCCACCCATTCCAATTTAGTATAATTATTGCAACAGTTGGATCTCTATGTTTATCTCTCATTTAATCATCTATTTGTTCATTTTTTGATTTAAATGGATGTTCTAAATTATATTCAATAAACTTAAAAGTAGTACTCAATTCATAATATGAACATTATTTTATTTAAATTTTTTTCAATTACAATTGATAATAGCTTTTATATCTCTGATTATTAACTCATATGATACCAATTTAATTATTGAAAAGTATTCATAAAATAACAATTAACCACAGATAACTTTTCATTGGTAGTTAACTTAGAAAAAATTCATTACGGTAATAAAAAGCATTTTAAACAAAATTTATAAATTATGAGTCAGAAACCATTTAATAACAATTTTATTTCATATAAGCAGAAACAGTTGATATGGAATTCACACGAATGTAGATAATTAAATTTAGAGGTTTCTAGTTTAGAAAAATCATTTTAAATTTAATAAACTAATTAATAAAATTTGTTTAAAATTTGGAAGGGGTTATATGAAAAATGATATAGGCAAGGAGATGTACCGACTTATAGAACATTTATTTCCAATATGTAGAAGTATTTCAGGTAATGGGGTCAGAGAAACACTTCAAATAATTCAAAATCATATTCCTATAACAATTCATGAAATATCAACCGGAACTAAAGTTTTTGATTGGGTAGTACCTAAAGAATGGAATGTAGTCGATGCTTACATAATGGATGAAACTGGAAATAAAATCATCGACTTTAAGGAGAATAATCTACATCTAGTTGGCTATTCAACTCCCATCAATCAAACCCTAACTCTTTCTCAACTACAAGAACATTTATATTCACTTCCTGAACAACCTGAAGCAATTCCATACGTAACTTCTTATTATAAAGAGCGTTGGGGGTTTTGTATTTCTCAAAAACAAAGAGATAACCTTAAAGAAGGCAATTACAAGGTCTTTATTGACAGTGAATTAAAAGATGGTTCATTAACCTATGGGGAACTAATTATTCCCGGAAGATCAAAGAAGGAAGTTTTTATTTCAACCTATGTATGTCACCCTTCAATGGCAAATAATGAATTGTCAGGGCCTGTTTTATCCACATTCCTAGCTAAATGGATTATGAGTAAACCCAGAAGGTATAGTTATCGTATTATATTCATTCCAGAAACAATAGGCTCAATCATTTATCTTAGCAAAAACTTAGAAAGTCTAAAAGAGAATGTTATTGCTGGATTCAATATTACCTGTGTAGGTGATAATGGACCTTATTCATATCTCCCCACACGAAATGGAAATACATATTCAGATAAAATAGCATTAAATATTTTATCTTTTGATCATCCAGACTTTATTAAATACACATATCTAGACAGAGGAAGTGATGAAAGACAATATAATTCTCCAGGAGTTGATCTTCCTATTTGTACTATAATGAGAAGTAAATATGGAACATACCCCGAGTATCACACTTCTTTAGACAATCTTGACATTGTAAGTGCTGAAGGATTAATTGGATCATTAAATATATTTAAAAAATGTCTAAATACCATAGAAGAGAATAAAAAATATAAAATTAAATGTTTAGGAGAGCCCCAGCTGGGAAAAAGAGGATTATACCCTACAATTGGTACAAAAACATCTTCACTCAAAGTCAAGGATATTATGAATTTTATTTCATATGCAGATGGAGAACATGATCTGATTGATATAAGTAACATAATAGATGTTCCTGTATGGGAATTGTACCCTATAATTGAAAAATTAGTAAAAGCTGATTTAATATAATTTTCTTTTAATAAATCATTTATTTAAGATAATTAATTTGATAAAAAAAAATAGAAAATGTTTTAAAACTGTTTTTAAGCAGTTTTAAAACTAAATGAGTAATGTGCTGCTAATTTGTTTCCTGCTGTATCTTTTACTGCTCCGCCCGGTATGTAGATTTGGTATTTGGTATTACTTGTCCTTTTTGATGTTTTAATGGTTAATGTGTTTTTGGATAATTTTTTACTTATTGATATTTTTTTACCTTTGTTTAAGTTTTTAACATAGATTTTGGACCAATAAGTACTTGCAGTGATGTTTTCTGTGAATTTGATGAGTATTGATGAAGTTTTTGATATATGGGTTGATTTATTTTTTGGTGTAGTTGATAACACTTTAGGTGCTATTTTGTCAATGGTGTAAGTATTGGTGTAGATAGGTGATGTATTATTTGCCAGGTCTTCTGCTTGGTATGACAGTTTTGATGTTTTTGATATGGTGATTGAGTTATTGTATATGTTTGTAGGTTTACCGCCATTGAGTGTGTAGTAGATTGTTCCTGGTTCGCTCATTGAAAGAATTATTACTTTATTGGTATTGTAATATCCACTTTTGAGATTAGCCCATGCTGTTGGTGCTGTTGTGTCTGGTACTGTTAGTGTGCTGTTGGTGCTGGTTGCAAGGTATGTGTCATCTGCTTCGAATTTTGCAGTTATATTATGTGATCCTTGGGTTTCTGTGACATTATGTGATAATGTTGCTGTTCCTGTTGCATCTGTTGTACTGCTACCAACATTTATACCATCTATTAAGAATTGTATGGTTTTATTTTGAACAGTCATGTTATTATTGTCTGTTAATGTGGCTATTAGGTTTACTAATGTATTTTTAGCCCCATTTACGGTTTGAACTAAAATGTTTGTTTGTATGGCTCCAATATTTAGAGTTGAGGTGTTTTGGGATGTTGCGTATGTACCATCTTCTGTGAATTTAGCTACTAATGTATGTAATCCTAAGCTTTCATTAAGTTGGTGTGATAATGTTGCTGTTCCTGTTGCATCAGTTACATTACTACCAACATTTGTACCGTTCACAAAGAATTGTATGGTTTCTCCTGAAATAGGATTTCCACTGTTATCTGTTATTGTTGCTATTAAGTTTACTAGACTATTTTTTAATCCTGCTATGCTATTTAATGTGATATTTGTTGGTATGGCTCCAACATTTAGAGTTGAGGTGTTTTGGGATGTTGCGTATGTGTTGTCTTCTGTGAATTTAGCTAATAATGTGTGTGCTCCTATGCTTTCTGTGAGTTGGTGTGATAATGTTGTTGTTCCTGTTGCATCGGTTACATTGCTACCAACTGTTATACCGTCTACTAAGAATTGTATGGTTTTTCCTGAAATAGGATTTCCATTGTTATCTGTTATTGTTGCTATTAAGTTTACTAGACTATTTTTTAATCCTGCTATGCTATTTAATGTGATATTCGTTGGTACAGGTTCAATATTTAGGTTGCTGGTGTTTTGGGATGTTGCGTATATATTATTGTTGCCAGTTACGAATTCTGCTGTAAGATTGTGAGTTCCTAAGCTTTGGTTGAGAGTGTATTGGTATGTTGCTATTCCACTACTATTCGTTACTCCATCACCGATAAATATTCCATCTATACTGAAGTGTACGGTTTGTCCTGAAATAGGATTTCCATTGTTATCTGCCAATTTTCCTACTAAGTTTACAAGAGCATCTTTATATTCGGTTAAAGCAGTCACTGTAAGGGTGGTTGGAGTGAGTAGAGCTTGTTCTTCTTGATACAGCTGATTCATTGTAGCGGTAGAGATTCCTTGATTATTAATATAATTTATTATCTGGTCGAAATCTGTGCTTACATATTGATAATAATTTGGATTCTGATCTGTTGCATTTGGCACAAGGTCGTGGAATATTAGAACGACATCTGAACCATTTTGTACTTGATTAATGTAACTTTCAACTGTTGCTACTGTATCGTTGTTTTGAATAATATAACCTGGTATCTGGTAATTGTCTTCTGTAGTAAGATTTAATGGTACACCATCTATATCTCGTCCAGTTTGAATTCCTAAGTCATCCATTATACCGAAAATATTATTTACATCGGCCATGGTTGTTCCGTAGTATCCTCCAGGGTATGCTAGATCGTATGCTCCTTCTCCAAGTCCATTACTAGTAAGATAGTTGATATTATCTTGTATTTCACTTGTAATTTCTTCGTTTGTTAAACCATCGAAGGATTGGTGGATATAACCATGATTACCTATAGTCCATCCGGCTGCACTCATCTGCTGTATTTCTGCCAATGTCATTGTATTATTACCGTCACCTATGGTAGCTCCGTTTACATAGGCAGTTCCATTGATGTCTCCATTTGCCTCCATATAATTAAAGGCAGAACTGTATGCTGCTGCGTTTCCATCGTCAAAACAGATTATAACTTGTCCAGGTGTGGCTGCAGATACACCATTTGCATACACTAAAATAGCGACAAAACAGATGCAAATTAGGGCAAATTGAGGTATAATTTTCTTAATACTATTTTTTATATAAATATTAACATCCTCCCCCCCATTCATATATCTAAATTTAGTATTTGTGCTGATTTTCACAAATTTTGAATAACACAAATCTACTTTATAATATAATGAACCTAGTATAAATAATTTATACCGTATTATATCTTATTTCATCTAATTACACTGTTATTGGTTATAGTCCTTAGTATTTACCCTAAACGTATTATTTCTATATTAAATAATTATTCAAAAACTTAGAGAATAAAAATAAAAAAATCACAAATTATTATTGTGTAAACAGAATAAACAACCAATTTTACAGATTTTTTAGAATAAATATTTACTATTATATCTGTGATTTGATTTTAAATTGATATTACTAATTATAATTTAAAAAAAATTGAAATGGTAAAGTTTCAAAAATTTGTTTAAAATATTAATTGTGAAACTACTAATTAATAAAAAAAAAATTAATTGAACTACTAATCTAATATAACAGTATTATACACATTTATATAGTATTATACAGATAACTTAGACCTAAATATATCCACAAGGCCATCAAAAAATTATTACAATCCATTTAATGAAACAATAACTATAGTTCACTGTCCACAAATTTAATAATATTATTCATAAAAATAACATTACCAATTGAGAACTAATTTTTTTTTGTTTGATGTTTGTAATTGATAATTTTTGCTCATATTCAAAAAAAAAAATTTATTTGAATAGGGATATCAAGATTTTAACTTGTTATTAAATTCTCAAAATTTATAGTAAATTTAGTTCCAACGCTTTTATCTAATTTAATTTCTCCTTCAAGTTGAAATATGATATTATTTACTAATTGTAATCCTAAAGAATTTGTATTTTTAAAATCTATATCTTTAGGAAATCCAATTCCATTATCACTTATTATGAGTTCGTATTTATTATCCACCCAATTTAAGGAAACATGAACCTCTCCAATTTCAGTGTTTGGGAATGCATATTTAAGCGAGTTTGTTATGAGTTCATTGATAATAAGACCGCATAATATTGCTGTTTCTAAATTCAATTCTAAATCTCCTATCTCGATTACTGGGAGGATCTTTTCACTCAATTTATATGAAGTTAAGAGGTTTGATGTGAGACTATGTACATAATCCGAGATGTTGATCTTGGAGCGGTCAGATGAATTGTATAGTTTTTCATGTATCATTCCCATGCTTTTAATCCTATTCTGACTCTCTTTTAATACATTGACTGCTTCCATATTTCCTGCATAATGACTTTGAAGGCTTAATAAACTGTGAATTACTTGCATATTATTTTTAACCCTGTGATGAGTTTCTTTAAGTAGAATATCCCTTTCATAAATTGATGATTTCAGTTCTTCCTCGGTTTGTTTTCGTTCAATCGCAAATTTCAGGGAACGTGCCAAGAGTTTTTTATCCACCTGTCCTTTAACAAGATAATCTTGTGCACCCTCTTTAACTGCATTAACACCTAAATCTTCATCTTCTAGGCCTGTTATAATTATAATAGGTAATTCGGGCATTTTATTATGAACTTGTGTAAATGTCCTAAAACCCTGACTGTCAGGAAGACCGAGATCCATAAGTACTACATCGAAATTTTCATTTTCAAGGATTTTTAAAGCTTCACCTAAACTTTCAGCAAATTTCAGTTCGAAAACCCCATCAGATAATTCAGATATCATGGTTCTTATTGAAACAATATCTCCTAGATTATCTTCAATTAAAAGAACGCTTGAACTATCACTAATCATTATTACACCCCATCTATTAAATTTTAATCAACTAAAAACATCTAAATGCAATCTAATAATATACTATTACATCATAATTTCTATACTTCAAATGTTATTAATCTTTCTGAAATGGTTATTTGTGATTTAGTCGAAAATATTTACAATTGTTGATACTGCAAAAAATGCTTGTACTTAAGTCTGTAACACTCTATTTTCATAGTTTCCATAAAAATAATAGATTCTGGTTATTAAGGATATTTTAACGCGTATAATAAGGTAAGTATCTAACCCTGGTTGGAGTAAGCATTTTAGAAAATAATAATCAATTAAGTACAATGGTTGAATTAATGCTAAGTTAATTGATAAGTGCACGGAATGCAAGAGATTATTATCAATAAAGAAAAAATTTAACTATGAACTATGGAAAAATAAGGAAAATTAAGATTAAAACAACATAAAATTAAATTTAGTATAAAAAATTTATCAGATTGAATTTAATCTCAATGTACTAATCTTCCTATAATTAATACGTTGATTCCTACAAAAAATCATAATCACGATCATTTGTAAGGATATAATGTGATTATCTCCCATTTTTCTGTTATATTTGCATAGATCAATCAACCTTTTATAAGTAAGTTATTACATAATGAAATATTGTCATGTTAAAGTCTAAGATCTTAATTATTGAAGACGATGCCATTGAGGCGATGGATATAAGAATCAACCTAGAAAATATGGGGTATGATATCTCTGCAGTTACGAGTTCGGGAGAAGAAGCTTTTCAGAAGATATCTCAATCCAAGCCGGATCTTGTTTTAATTGATATTATTATAAAGGGAAAGATGAATGGAGTTCAAGTTGCTCAAAAAATAAAAGAAGAGTATGATCTTCCATTCATATATCTAACATCAAATTCGGAAGAAAAGACTCTAGAAAAAGCTAAACTAACAGAGCCATTTGGATATGTTATTAAACCATTTGATGTTATTGAATTAAGATACACCATTGAAATTGGTCTTTATAAACATAAAATGGAAAAAAAACTTGAGAGTAGGCTTCAATATTTTCAAAATGTATTTGATAATGCACCAGTAGGAATATTCCATTCAACAATTGAGGGTAAATTTATTCGAGTAAATAAGGCTCTTTCATATATGTTAGGATATTCCAACCAAAAAGAACTGATAACTGAGGTAAACAAATCAACTGTGGCGGATAAAATATATTACCGTCCTGATAAACGTCCAGATTTTGTTTCTAATGCATTAAAAGATGATAAATGGCATTCATATAAAAATGAATACGTGCGAAAAGATGGAAATATGATGATTGGAGAACTACGTTTTCGATCTATTAAAAACACTGATGGTACTGTAAAATATTTGGAAGGATTCATCACAGATGTTACCGAACAAAAAGAATTAGAAGAAGCTCAGATGAAAACCGAAATGATTGCATGGGATCGTCTAGCTGAAATTGATGGTATTTACGATTCCTCACCTATTGGCCTATGTACCCTTGATAAAGATTTACGATATATACGTATTAATGAGAATTTAGCCAAGATCAATGGCTTTCCAGCCATCAAACATATAGGGAAAACTCCACGAGAAATAATCCCCACAATATCAGAAAAAATTGAATCGATGGCCAAAAAAACTTTAAAAACTGGCAAATCAATTATGGGGGTTGAAATGGAAGGAATAACTCCTTCAAAACCGGGAGTTTTAAGGACGTGGATTGTACAAAGTGTTCCATTTAAAGATATTGATGGTAATATTATTGGAATCAGTTTTTCAGTTCTGGAAATTACTGAAATGAAAAAGGCTCAAAAAGAACTGTTCGAAACTGTGAAAAAATTAAAATTATCAAATGAAGAATTACAAAGATTTGCATATGTTGTTTCTCACGACTTTAAAGAACCATTAAGAATGGTTTTATCATTTACGCAACTATTAGAAACACGTTATAAAGGCCAATTCGATAATGAAGCGGATGAATTTATTGGATTTATTATTGAAGGTTCAAAACGTATGGAAAGGTTATTAGACGATCTTTTAACATACTCGCGGATTACATCTGCGGAAGATAAATATAGTGAAATAGATTTAAACACAATTATTGGAGAATCAATATTCCCTTTAAAATTATTAATTGATGAGAACAATGTTGAAATAACATGTGATCAAATGCCAACGGTTCTTATTAATCGTACACAAATGATACACGTTTTCCAAAACTTAATAACCAATGCAATAAAGTTTAGAAACAATGAGACTCCTAGGATACATATTTCTGCAAAAATAGAGGAAAATACGTGGATATTTGGTGTTTCAGATAATGGTATTGGAATTGATCCACACTACCATAAACGTATATTCGAAGTATTCCAAAGGCTACATCGAAGAGATGAATATGATGGGACTGGAATGGGTTTATTCCTCACAAAACAAATAATTGAAAGGCATAATGGTCACATATGGGTAGAATCAGAAGAAGGAAAAGGATCAAAATTTTATTTTACTTTACCTATTGAGAATAAATTAATTTAATAATTTTTATACTTTTTATTAATACTTGGTTAATTTTTTACTGATTATTCTGATTTTTTGTGTGAGAAACGATTTTTTTAGAGCCGTTACATCTTGTCTATCATAAATAGTTCTACAGTATAATAAATATATTTAGAACTGTTATAATACGAAATGTTTATAAGTAAATAGTTATATAATATAACTATTGGTTATGTAAAAATTTTAATAATTTTAACCAAAAAAAAACAAAAGGTGAATATGATATGTGTGAAGAAAACAAAGAAAATAGTTGTGGACCTACAAATAAAGAGTTTGGTGCAAAAATGCATCATATGAGGGGCGGAATGCACCATATGGGCGGACATGGTCACGATGAAATGAAAAAAGGATTGATAATGAAAAAAATTATCATGAAAAAAATTATGGAACAACTTTCTGACGAAGATAAAAAGAAAATCTTAGTTGCAAAAATGGATATGAAAATATCTATGGCAGAACAGGAAGCAGAGATCATGAAAGAAAAGAAGAGAATTATTGCTACAAAAATGGATATGAAAGCATCCATGGCACAGCAAAAGATCGACTTGATTAAAATGGTCCGTGATATGATAAAAGAATAATATTTAAACAAATTTTTTTTTATTTAATCTAATAAAAACTGGTTAAAATTAAATAAAGAATTTTAACCTCTTTTTTAGGCTATTTATAATAAATAATATATAATTTTTCATTA
>PMGM01000104.1 GCA_003158115.1 Methanobacterium sp. | reverse complement strand
AAGTAAAGATTGAACAAGAGAAACATCAACTCATAGTCCAGAAGGAAAATGATGCAAATCAGTTTTTAACTTCTCTTCAAAATGGAAAAATTCCTATAACTTCTAACAATACTTCTCCTGTTATTTTAAAGAAAAATGAAAGTTTATCTATTGTAATGCACAATATTACACTCCAAGAACCACGATCTGTTAGACAAACCCATGCAGCCTATGGTGGTCCAACCATTAGAGTTGCTAAAGGTGTATCTTTTAGATTAGGAGGAGCTTCAGCAAGAAGTGAGTCTCATGAAGAGATAAGGGCGGTAGATCGGGGATCTCTTATTTTAACAACTAAAAGATTGATATTTATAGGTTCTAAAAGAACTACCAACATAGATTTAAGAAAGATCATGGCTATTGAAGCATATACTGATGGTATTGAATCACAACGTGAAAATAAGCAGAAAACTGAATATTTTAAGGGTACTAATAGCACTATTGTAAATTTCAGAATAAATGGTAGGCAAAGTACCATACCACTAACGGGAGTGGTTCTTAGAGCTGCAATACAAGGTGCAATAGTAAATATTGAATAAAAATAGACTTTAATACCTTTTTTTATGTAATATCCCTCTTAGTCCCTATTTAAATCAATAGAATCAGATTTTATACTACTTGAGGGTTTACCATATAGCTTGGAAATCATGAAAATAAGCACTATTTAAAAAAAACAAATTTGAAAGTTTTAAGTTCGAGATAATTTAGATAAAAAAAACTAAAACATTAGAAACTCAATCAAATTTTTAGTTGAAATTTACTTGGATTTAAGGGTTATATTCTTAGTTAGATATTATTCAGATAATTCATTGGATGAAATCCAGTTACAGACATTGCACCATATATAGCAAGACGCATAGAGATTAAAACTAGGATTACTGTGAGTATTTCCCGTTTTGTTTTATCACCTGTAAAGAGTGAACTTATACTGAAAAATTTAAGATAATAAAATACTTTTTGTGCTTCCATTAAATCTCCTCCATTAATAAATTTTAATATGTAAAGATAACAGTTTCTAATTCTATTGGTAAATATTCTAAATACCTGTAAATGTCCAATTCTATTTCAATCTAATAAATATCAGGATATTCTAATCCAATTTATATTTTTGCCGATAAAAATTTTGTAACTACATTCTGTATGGTGTCTATACTTGTGTAAAACTCTTCAAGTTCTTCCGGACTTAATAGGGTTAATTTATCTCCGATATGTTTTTCAAAGATTTTTAGATACTTCTCCCTTACAGTTTTTCCTTTAGGAGTTGTAGTAACCCTTATTATTCGTCGATCTTTGTTATCTGGTACTTTTTTAAGTAATCCTTCTTTAACCAGTTGATCGATGTGGCTGGTCATATGGGATCTTGATATGGACAATTTATCTGCCATAACTGAAATTGGTTGATTTTCATAGTATTTGGAATTTATTATGATCATATAATTGCGGGGTAGCTCATCTCTTAACTCTTTAGAATTAAATATTTCCATATAAAATAGGGGTAAATACCCTAGAAGAGAATCCATCATTTTGTNNTTTTGTTCCATGTTACCATATCCTATTATGATTCATTATCAAATAATCCACTTCCGAATAGTTCATTATTGAACTATTATATATATAAATGTATTGGTATTAAAAAATTCGAATTTAACATCTCCTCCTGTAATGGAACTCATTTAACAATATAAACATTATACTTGGCACATATTTGAATCATATGACTATAAACTAATTAAAAAAAATCTGATAAATTCAATGCATTGTCCTGCATTTTGGTATTAATTTGACTAAAAACTTAATTTTAACCTGTAATACATCATAAACACATGGAATATGAGGTTTTTTTATTTAATTTTAATCACAATTATAATATACTATAACACTAATCCTAGGTTAATAAAAGAAATTAGATTTTTATTTATATTTAGAGGTTATTTATGCAAATAATGGGTTTTACTCTAGGGACAGCAAGTATAATTATTATTGTGTTCATTATAATGATGTTATTATCACAATTTAGAGAGCGTAAGTTTCGATTATGGTATTCCATCATCACAATGACATTCATGCTATTTGTGACATATATATTTGTAAGCATTGAATTACCAGCCAATGCTAACTACTCCATATTACTAGTTGGAGGATTAGTTGGTATAATGTTAGGATTAGCAATTGCACACAACATAAAAATTAAGATCGCAGATGATGGTTCGTTGCTAACTAAAGGTTCTTTCCTTTCTGTAGGTATTTGGATATTCATAATATTAGTGAAATTTTATGGTCAGAACATTTTCAACCAGTGGCAATGGAATCCTAACTTTCTATTATCACTATTTTTGATATTGAGCATATCAACCATGATATCTAGAAATATCTATCTTTATATCCGATATAAAAATAAAAAAAGAGAACTGGAGTTTAAGAGCATTTAGAGATGTGGATAAATATTTTTTTTTTAAATCAAACAATTTTAATATCTAATAAAATAAATAAGAGTATCTCGTCTCGGGTTTCTCATAACACGTATATATTGTTATGGGAAACCAATTTGCTATATACATAAGGCATAATGCTATTTTATATACACTACTGTTACTTTAATTGATTTGTACTCCTAATTATCTAAAAACATTATCGATGATGGTACTAACTAACTGATTTAGGAGATTCTATAAGGATTATTAATTTGTTTTGAGAAATAAAAAATATTAATTATAATCATGTTAACAATTTTCTAAAAAAGAATAACAAACTATATTTGTAAAAGGGTGCATAATAATGGTATAGGATGTTAGTGGATAATAATATATTAAATTAATAAAAATTTATCTACAAAATTTCCTTCTTACATAACTAATTTAAAATTTCACTATCCAAACTGTTCTATACGATAATTTCTGCTGATTGATAATAATGGAAAATTTATTTATATATAAAACTTTAAAGAATCTAAATCCACTTAAATAAATTTTATAATAAAAGGAGATATTATTTGGCAATAAACTTACAAAACAAGATAATAAATCTGAATATTAATATTGAATTATTAAATGAATATAATAAATTCTTTTTCTACTCTGGTGAAGGCAAGAATATTCTGTGACAAGTCTCTGTTTAATTAAAAAATTTTATTTTTATTTCGAAATTATTTGTTTATACATAAAAACGTAATAGGCAATTTAATATAGAGTTTGATTAAAGTATAAATAAATTTAGGGTATATTATCATAAAATTTACATTTCAATAAAAAAATATGAATAATATATTAGGGGGAAGAATTTGTTAAGCGATCCAAATGTACAAGAAATTTTAATGGATATTACAGATGATGAGAAACACAGTTTTCCTATTATTGAATGTATATTAAAGGGTAAAACGAATGACTTGGAAATTGCAGAAGAAACCGAAATAAAGTTGAATACTGTTAGAAAAGTTTTATATAAATTATATGATGCAGGAATAGCTACTTACAAAAAAAGTAATGATCCTGAGACTCACAAGTTCATTTACAGCTGGAAATTCGATCAGGATAAGGTAAATGATATTATAATTGAAAAATATGACAAGTTCTCTGAAGAAATAGACAAATCAATTGAATACGAGGAAGAAAATATGTTCTTTGCATGTAATTCAAATCACAGATATAAATTTGAAGAAGCAACAGAGAATAACTTTACTTGTCCTAAATGTGGTGATTCATTGGAATTTCAAGATAACTCTGCCATAATTACCGAACTTCTAAGGAAAAAAGATGAAAGAATGCCATTGAAAAGATCAACAGGCAAATAACAGTACTTTAAATACTATTGTCAAAAGATTAGAACTCTGTTGATAGAATGTATGGAAAAAAGTGCTTAAATGATGATCCTATTTTTTAATAGAATAAAATTTATTTAATTAAAATTAATTAGATTGGAATTAGAATGCTATATTGATGTTTATTCGATTAATTAATAGTAAAAAAAAATTAAATACGGACCCTAATTTTGATTAACTATTTTTATATTATTACAGAATGAATATATTAAACTTAAATTATGATACAAATTACAGATCCTAATAATATAAATCGGATAATTTGATAATTAAAGAAATTACAGGTTCCAAAGTGGTGATAAGATGAGTGAATTAGTACATGCTAACGATAAGGGAACCATGATCGAAGATAAAAATTCTGGTAAATATCTCAAATGTGGAAAATGCGGATTTATGGTATTAAAATCAGAATTATATACTAAATATGACGAAGGGATATTGGAATTACCTATTAAAAGGTAAGACTCAAAATAGAAAATTTCATTTTAAATATTATTTTTGAATCTATAAAATTATTTTAGAAAATCGCAGATTTATTATTTGAGGAATTACATATTAAATACTACAATAACATCATTATGCATGTGTTTAAATGGCATCAGAAAATAATAACGATAAGTTGCAAGAAAAAGCTGAAAAAATACTTGATAATCAGATAACTCACACCAAAGAACAGTCTATTGATAATAATGAACTAATACATGATTTGCGTGTTCATCAAATTGAATTAGAGATCCAGAATGAAGAGTTGAGAGAATCACAGCTTAAATTAGAAGATTCTAAGCGTAAATATTTTGATTTGTACAACTTTGCTCCTGATGGTTATTTTACCATTGATAAAGGTGGAATCATTTTAGAAGTTAACTTAGCTGGAGCTTCACTTTTAGGTGTTGGGAGACGAGATCTTTGTAAAACTGCTTTTATTAGATATATTGTTCGAGAATATCTTAATCAATTCCATCAATATCCTTTAAAGGTTGAGGAAAGTGCTAATAATAAACAGACATTGGAAATTAAATTTCTCAGACAGGATAAAAGCTCTTTTTACGCACATTTAGAAGCTATTAGTATACACAATAATGGATCCTTCAAAGAATTTAGGATTGCTTTAACAGACATAACCGAACTTAAAAATACTGAAAAAGCTTTAGAATATAGTGAAGAACGTTATCGTGATATTTTTATCAACAATCCTGCAGTGATGCTCCTTGTTGACATATCAAATGGAAATATAATAGATGCAAACCCTGCTGCAATTAAATTCTATGGTTATAGCCTTGATGAAATACTTAGAATGAAAATAGGAGATATTAATGTTTCAGATGATGATTTAAACGAAATGAGGATGGTAAGCTCTAGGCAGAAAAATCGTCTAATATTAAAACATCGACTATCTAATGGGAAAATCCGTAATGTTGATGTTCAAAGCGGATTTATTGGACAAGAAGATGAAAATGTGTTGTTTTCTATTATACATGATATTACATTTCAGAAAAAGGCTGAGGATGCTCTTATTGATCGTAATGCTCAGATCAGTGAAATGTTGGATATTGAGAGGCATGATCATGAATCAACAGAAACTCTGTTGGAATAATTAACTGATGATTTGGAGATTTTTAACAAGTCCCTGGAACAATTTGCCTATGTATCTTCCCATGATCTTAGAGAACCACTTCGTATGATAACAAGTTTTCTGCAACTGTTAAAAAAAAGATATGAAGATGATCTAGATGAAGATGCACATGATTTTATTAATTATGCTGTTGAAGGTGCTAAAAGATTGGATATGATGCTGACTGACCTTTTAGAATTCTCTGATATTGGAACACAAGAAAGTGAATTAAGATATTTACACAGTGAAAAAATTGTAGAACAAGTTTTATCAAACTTAAAAACCTTTATTTGTGATAATAATGCAGATGTGACCTATGATTCATTGCCAGTAATTTATGCAAATGAATATCAGATGGTTCAACTATTCCAGAATTTGATATGTAATGGCATTAAATTCCATGGCAATGAAGATCCTAAGGTGCATATATCTGTAAAAAAGGAAAATAATGAATATATCTTTGCTGTTGAAGATAATGGTATTGGAATAAAAAAACAGCATCTAGAAAAAATATTTACCATATTCCAACGTTTACATGGAAGACAACAATATGATGGGTCGGGAATTGGTTTAGCTATTTCCCAGAGAATAGTCCAAGAACACGGTGGAAAAATCTGGGCAACGTCTAGTCTTGGAAATGGATCAATGTTTTACTTCACAATACCATTTGTGTATAAAAAAAACTAGTAATAATATGATATTTAATTCTATAAAATTAAATAGCCTTTAAAAATATTATCTAATTAATACTTCAGAACCATCATAGGTAGGATATCTATTGTAATTTTTAGATAAAAATGTGTACTAAACATTTTTATTTTTCATCGATGCCATTCTACTTGTTATCATGGTTTTTGCCATTAAAAGATCTCCCTCTTTTCTTTCGGATTGTTCAATTTTGGTTTCAATCTGTCTAAGTAGACCTTCCAATTTTTCTGGTTTACATCTACTTACTTCTTTTAAGAGATCTTTTGATTTTATTTCGGTTTCTGAAGCTTTTCTGAATTTCATAAAATATCATTCCCTTAAATTTTTTAAATTTAGTTTCAATCTGTTCGAGTTTTTGTTCTAAATCGTCTGGATTAAATATTCTTTCTTCATTTAAGATATCATTTGTATCCCAATTGATATCTGAAGGTTTTCTAAGTTTCATGTATGAACACTTCTCCTTACTTTTCAATGGAATTATATTAATTGAAGTGATCGAAGACAATTAGATTAACTGCTCCAACAGTTGATGAATCAACCAAATGAAACGGATTTAAGTGGAGATAAAACCCAATTCCATATTTTATTATCTATATTATCAAACATATAAATTTAATCAATTTTATGGTAGAATTAATCTAAAAACTAGTAGAATAATGGGTATAATCAGTTATTGGTTTGGGATAATATGATAATAATATATCATGTTAATAATTTTAATTTTCCAATCTAAAATAACAAAAAATTATAACTTCCCAATAAACCAAAATCACTAAATTTTCTGGGACCAAACTGTATATCCATCAGTATTTCTAATAATATTTTGTAATTTTTATATTGGAAAAAAATATTAGTTTTGATACATATATATCAAATAATAAAATTTAAAACTAATTTTTGGGGGAAATTTTAGTATGGTAAATGTAGGCCAAAAAATAATCCCATTTTTATGGTTTGAAAATCAAGCCGAAGAGGCAGTGAATTATTAATTAAAATCTTTAGGAATTCTAGTATTAAAAATACTACATATTATGGTGAATCTGGACCCGGACCTAAGGATAGCGTGATGGCAGTTAATTTTGAGCTTGAAGGTCAGGAATTTAATGCTTTAAATGGTGGTCCAATGTACAAATTCACAGAAGCCATATCTTTCTATGTACAATGTATATCTCAAGATGAAGTAGATTATTATTGGGATAAACTTACTGAAGCAGGTGAAGAACAACCATGTGGGTGGCTTAAAGATAAATATGGTGTTTCATGGCAAATTATTCCCATATTGCTTGTTGAAATGTTGAATGACACAGATCCTGAAAAGGTAAAGAGAGTAACAGAAGCAATGCTTAAAATGAAAAAAATTGAAATAAAAACATTAATAGATGCATATGCTAATTAAAAAAATTTCTAATAAAAGATATGATATTTTAGGAAGTGTGTTCATTTTAAAAAAACTTTAAAATAACAAATTATTAGTTGTGTTTATACTAAAAAAATAACCTTAATAATATTGATATAAATAATTTATAACAAGTTTTTTGGGGAGACATGGTAAATATGGACTTTGAGAAAGAATCAGAAATTTTTAAAACAACTTTTGGATTGAAATACGAGCCCTTAGCAATTACATTTACTAACGATGAAATAACTATGGGAAAATATGAGAAAACATCTATCTGCAAGGCTTTAAAGTTAGCTGCAAATGGTGAGAGTTTTGTAATAGACGAAGCTGTTTCTACATGTCCTGGTGGAAGTAAATACTGTGGATTTACAGAGGTAACTTCGAGACAACAGAAAAGAGGGCTACAAAAATTTCTTACCAAAGGTGAGAAACTCACGGGAACTATAGTTACATTTGAAAGAATGCAAAAGTTAACTGTTGAACCGCCTACAGGATTATCTGACAGAATTCTCATATGTCCTTTGGGTGAAGCTGAGATGCGTCCTGATATGATACTATTCCAGTGTAATCCTGAACAAGCATGCCGTCTTATTGCTTTAGATACATATTGGGATGGTTTAGCCCCAAAACAGCAACTTATAGGTGCACTTTGTCATACAGCCATATCATATACCATAATGTCAGGTTGTACCAATTTATCAACAGGTGATTGGACAGCAAGACATCATCAAGATTTTGACAAGGATATCATGTTTTTATCGGTACCTTATGAACGTATTAATAATTTAATATCTGCTATACCTCATTGTTCAGCTGGGAATGCCAACGTTAAAATACCCGATGAGTTCCAATCAGACTAAAAATTATCTTTAATTCCAGTTTCTAATAAATTAGAAAATATGTTTTAAGGTAAATCCTAAATAATTCATGAAGAAATGAATTAATTAAATATTATAAATTGTAAAACCATAAAATAGTGAATATAATGAGCAATAAAAAAAGAGATTTAAGGTCCACCACGGGAATAGTTAAGGATTCAAATACTATTCAAACATTAGAATCAATGGAAACTCTAAAACCTGATGATATAGTTGTAATAATCCATGTAGATGATTATAAAGAATCATTTGAAAAGATGATGCAGCGAATAGATAAGATGGATGAGAACATCAATGAACAATCAACATACCTTAATGAGAATATTATTGAATATAAAAAGAAGGGATTTTTTGGGAGATTCCGTAAAGGTTAACATATAATTTACATAATTAAATGCACTATTTTTTTTAGTATTTACTTTGTGTAAGTGGTTATCCATTTTGATAAAGTGTATTTCTTGTTCTTTTATTGTATCATTGAACATTAATCTATTCAATAAATTATAAACTGCATATAGTACTTATTTCGTTAGGATAGTTTCATTATTTATTAATTATTTGGGAAGTATTATCAAAAATGTTCTTACTATATTATATATCAAAATTGGGGATAAATGTTCGTTACTTGAATACTAAATTAGGCTTTGAATGTTAAACTGATATTGGTTATTCAATAAGAAATTATTTATAACTGTTAAAACATCCTAATTTTATCCCAAAATTATAATATAATGTTGGGTAAGAATACATTAAGTTACAAATGGTATACTAATTAATATTCATATAGACTAACAAGTACTATTAATAAAAATTATCTTGAGATAGTGTAGTTTTATATTTATTACTGAATTTTTTTTATTGATAACCATACTTATTTATCAGAATATTTGGTAAATTGAATTATTTTAAAAATGTAAGGGGATATAATATGAGCAATACAAGAGGATACATAACTGGCTCTGTAGTTTCTAAAGACGGAACTAAAATTGGTTATCGCCAAATGGGTGAGGGTTCGGGTCTTATAATAATACATGGGCCATTAAGTTCTTCCCAGAACTTTATGAAGCTTGGCTCAGAACTTTCAAAAAAATTCACAGTCTATTTACCGGATAGACGGGGACGTGGTTTAAGCGGTCCATTTGGGGATAATTATGGATTAGAACGGGAAGTTGAAGATTTAGATGCATTAATCACCAAAACAGGTGCAGAATTTTTCTTTGGAGATTCGACGGGTGCTACAATACTACTTAAATCTACATTAACATTACCATCAGTCCACAAAATTGTCCTTCATGAACCACTTGTATATGTTAATGATTTTGAGATGCAGAAATTTAACTCTGCAATTGAACATTTTAATAAAGAAGTTTCTGAAGGTAAAAGTGCAGATGCTTTGATAGACATATCAGACATTGTTGATAATCAGCCATCATTACTTTATAAATTACCAGATTCTTTAACTAAATTAAGTTTCGGATTAATATTAAAAACAGAGGACATAAGAGTTAAAGATAATAATGTTAAGATTAAAGACGTTATACTCACACTTAAATATGATACTCAATTGGTAAATGAAACAGCGGGAATGCTTGATAGTTTCAAAGGTACATCTGCTGAAGTTTTATTGTTGTGTGGCAATAAACCCTCGGATCTGTTAAAAGATAGTGTAGATACATTGAATGAAATATTGCCTAATTTGAATCTTGTGGAGCTTGAAGGACTTAATCACAATTCTGCACAGGATAATGGAAGTCCTGAAGAAGTTTCAATGGTTGTACGTAAATTTTTCACCAACCGACTGTACACCAAGAGTACAGTAACTTCCAAAGATGGAACTGTTATTGGTTATAGGCAGATGGGTAGTGGACCGGGTCTTATTCTGATGCATGGAGATATAGGATCATCACAACATTTTATGGGACTTGCTAACGAATTATCTGACTTATTTACTATATATATTCCTGATAGACGTGGACGTGGTTTAAGTGGACCTTTTGGGGATAATTATGGTTTACAAAAAGAGGTTGAAGACATGGATTCATTACTTAAAAAAACGGGCGCCCATTTCCTCTTTGGTGCTTCATCTGGTGCTTTAATCATACTGCAATCATCCCTTACATTAGGAAGTATCAATAAAATTGCATTATATGAACCTCTGGTTTATGTTAATAAATATGAGATGGATAAATTTAACGAGATAAATCAACGTGTTGATCAGGAGATTGATGAAGGTAAATTGACATCAGCAATGGTTACAGGTTTGGAAGTAATAACAAAGGTAAATCCTGAAGAAAAACCACCTTCTCCAATATATTACCTGCCACGTTTCATATGGAAACTAATTTTCAGGATGATATTGAGATCGGACAGTAAATATGTTAAGGGTGATGATGTTCTACTCAAGGATCTGCTGCCTACTAGGCACTACGATAATATACTTGTAAACGAAACAGAAGGAAAACTCGACAATTATAAAGAGATATCTGCCGAAACATTATTAATTGGAGGTAGTAAGAGTTCATTATTCTTAAAACATAGTTTAGATGCACTTAAAGGCATATTACCTAACGTTAATCGTGTGGAACTTAAAGATTTAGATCATGACTCACCACAGAACACTCGAGATCCAGAAGTTATTGCACAAGAATTAATACTTTTCTTCTTGTAAACAAATGTACCCAGTACCGATAGAAACATAAGAAATAACCAAAACATACTCTTTATCTGTAATTGCTACAATTAAAGATTTTAACAGTGTTAAAATCAATTTTGATATCATAATTAGCAGTTTTAAACTCAGTTAAAAATCCAATTATTTTTTCTTTTTTTTAATAATATACCTTGGAACAGTAAAAAAATTCTTTTATTTCAATATTATACGGTTTATATCTTAGGTTCCATGAGATAACATTCCTTTCTCAATTTAATTAGTTGTTTCATCATCTTAATGTTTATTTTAAATATTTCATCATATACTTTATTATACTCTGGGTTTGAAAGATCGTCGTTAATCTGTATTATCTCTTTATATTTCCTGTCGAATTCATTTTTAAGTTTAAATAACATTTATTATGGCTCCATTGTCATGTTTATATTTTCTGATAATATTTTTAGATCATTTTGTTGTTCTTTGGTATATCCTAGAAAAAATTTGATCCTATGTAAATGTTTTTAATATTTTATTATCTCCAAATATTTTGGTTTTGATATTCAAATTATAAATGGATGTGTTATCTTTTACAAGGATATATGCTGCAATATCACTACAACTGTACTCTTTTTCGGCATTAAAATGTGCTGAAACCCTGTAGGTTTTTGATTGTATTGGTACTTGATATTCGATTTGTGCTTCACCATTACCGTTAGTTAGGTTTGAACCAATATAATCTGAATTGTAATCATTAAAATCAACTTCTCTATTGGCTAATGGTGCTCCAGTAATATCCTTGGTTAGTATGGCTGTTACTTTTACAATTTCACCAGGTTTTGCAGTTATATTAGCTAATTTGAGAATAGTCTTCCAATTGTATACATGTAGTTGTAGTACAGAACTTGTGGAACTATAATAATCGTTTCCAGAGTACTGTGTTGTTATAGGATAATTTCCTCCAATAACATCGCAGACATAGGAATATGATGCTTGACCATTGCTATCTGTTCTATTTTCCCCTATTTTGGTTCCATTATTATAAAACGTAATTGTTTCATTGGATAATGGTTTATTTGTTTGAGTAGATAGATTTGCTTTTAATATGCACACATTACCCCTTGTACATACTACATTATTTGCTGATAGGTTTGCATCGGATTTATTTACATTTAATTCGAAGTATAATACTTTATAATTGTATTCTGGATCTTTATTCACGGTAGCTTCCATCAAATTTTCTCCAGGACAGTTATAAACTGTGTAGTTATAGATAAATTGACCGTTACTATTTGTTATTCCTTGATTAATAAATGTGCCATTACTATGCCTTAAATTTACCATTTTACCTATTATTGGGGCTTTGTTTGTCGAATTGATAATAGTTACTTTCACAGGAATTGTATCCCCATATTTGCAATTTATATCATTTACATGGATAGTTAAATTCCATCTATCAACGTCTAAGGAGGTTATAACATCTGTAGGATAATAAAAGGATGATCCAGGGTAAGAGGCTTTTAATGAATATTTGGCTGGTGTTTGTGTAATTGTATAGTCATATGTTGCTTTTCCATCATCATTGGTTTTAGCTTCACCTATTATATTCCCATCAGGACCGTAAAAGCTTATTTCCTGTCTTGGAATTCCCTTACCGCTTTGATTATTTATCAATGAAGCGTTTATTTGAACTTTATCACCCCTAGTTCCTACAAGTGGATTTAAGACTATGTGACTTTCAATTTTTTTGTTTGATAATTCCACATATGTATTAACAGCTTTTTTATTAGAATCTCCGTTATAATTATCAAATGCAGACTGATAGTTTTTGTGGTTTCCACATTCAAGGGATCCCACCTTAAATTGTGTAATGGGTATTGTTTGGAATGCATTTGCTGCTCCAATTGTCAGGAAACATATAACCAACATTAAGATCCAAATTTTTTTTGCCATTTATTTTATTCTCCTTGTTATAATCATTTTATAGTTTTAATGTAAAAGTTAACATATATAAACATATCTTAAATATTGTAATTTTTGTGATAAAAGTAACAATATTATATAATATTTACATTATTGACGTGATTTTGTCACGAATTAATTAATTGATGGGAAATATTTTTTGGAATATCAACTTAAAAAAGAAAGAGAGAAAAAAGATTTTCCTATTTTTATCAATTACATAACTATTAAATAGTAATTTTTTTATATACAATTAAGTAGATATTAATGATTAAAAACTGGTTTTTTATATAAAATAATTTATGAAAAGTGTTTTGAGAAATATATATGATTAATAAGACTGAACAAAAGATTTTAAATGCTGCCCTTAAAATGTTTTCACAAAAAGGATATAAGGGTGCTACTACTATGATTATAGCTGAAGAAGCTGGTTTTAGCGAAAAAACATTATTCCGTAGATTTAAAACTAAAAAAAATCTTTATAACATGGTTTTATTGAGTAATGCTGAAAAGTTTAAAGAAGATCTTGAGAAAACTGTTTTTGTTGATAAAGATTTTGATAATCCCAAAGAATTTTTAGATCATTACATAAGAAATTTGGCTGAGAGATATTTGGATAACTTCGAATTTTTTAATTTATCTATCAATGAACCAAATGAAGTACTAGAATCGACCATGGAAAACACTGTAGATTTTATAGGTGTCTATTTAGAAAATAAGATTGTTAATCCCAATATAGATTACAAAGTATTTGGATTAAGCATATCATCATTCCTGTACACTATATGTATCGAAAAATATATGGGACGTACCTATTTAAATTTTGATGAAACATTAGACAGATTTGTCAAACACTGCACCCAAGTTGTCTTAAAATTCTAAACTTAAAATAATAGCAATAAATTGGTTGTTAGAAATCTATTAATATTTTTTTAAAAATTAGGCTATAACATTCAATCCGAAAATGATTTAATATTATAAAAGTTTAATTATTATTTATATATATTTAATGATAATTGTATGTTTTATTACCTCTATTTTTAAAAATTTATATAACAAAAATTTAATAATAGTAATTTGTGATTAATTATGGGCGTCAACACTTAATGACTATATATATTACAAAAGTAATTATTTTTTTAAATAAAAAAATTATTTGGGGGTGTCCATTTACTCGAGAGATAACGGCCCTTTAATGATCCAGCAAATATTACAATATCAAAATCCTTCAACTCATTATAAAAATCAATAAATCCATCTTTCCCTTGATATACACACACATTATTGTAACTGCATTTCAAACATCCCAGGCAACCGCCTTTAATATCTATATCGTTTAGATTATAAAACTCTATACCACCATTAAAACTATTTTTAAACTTTTCAACCATCACTGATAGGTTTGAATCATTATTATTTGAATCTGAAATTATTACTAATTTCTTACTATTCTTATCCCTTTTCATATGATTAATGGATGGAGCATAATTAAAGTTTTGAAGAGTTATAGGAATGTAACGCTTTGCTGTATTCACATTTGATTTTATATCTTCAAAGAAGTTTTTAGAAAAGGTAGTCATATTTTTCCTTCCATCTTCATCTAGTAGATCCATCATTTCTGCAGAGTAAAATCCTAAATATTTCATATCGAGATCATCACACACAGCATGCATGTAATTATGGGCTGTATGGTCGTAGAAGTTGATTGAGGTTGTTAGTACGCATGTGTATTTATCTTTGAAAACATGTTCTATGCTATGTTCTGTTATAAGTTCTATGAATCTTTTATACTGGGATGCAACCAAAAAAACATAGAGGGGAAAAGCCCAAATTATTGCATCGGAACTGTTTATATTTTCAATAACTTCATTAAAATAATCTTTATTATTTTCAATCTTTTTTATCCTTTGTGAAATGTTTATTATATCCAATTCATGTTCTGGAAAACTTTTTTTGTATAAATTTAATGTATTGGATGGTTACGCTTAATTCACCCTTTGGACTTCCATTTAAAACTGCTATTTTCATAATTATTCCCCTGTTCTTTTTTATTATCTAGTGAGTTTCTCATTAACATCAACGAATGTTGTATAAAATCTTCACCATTTTTATTTAGAGTTTTAAAGGATTCATCCAAACTTTCTGATAGAAGAATTATTGCAGTGGTAGATTCAACCAAGTACATTGCTGTCATGAAGGTATCAATATCGTTCATTATAGTTTTATCTTGTTTTCCTATTTCTATTGCATTGCACATGATCTTTAGATGGTTTTTATTATATTCTGATAATTTTTGAAGATTTATACAATCTTTACTTATTTGCTTGTCCGTTTTTGGAATTATCATAAGTCGTGAATAGTCGGGATACTTTTTATAGAATTTACAGTAGGCTATTCCGGTTGCAAGAATTTTTTCTAGACCGGTATTTTTTAATTCCACTTCTCTTTCCATCATTTCTGATAAAATCCTAGTACCACGAAGTATCACAGCATAATAAAGGTCTTTCTTATTTTTGAAATATCTATATAAAGCAGGTTTGGTTAGTTCAAGTTCTGCAGCAATGTTTTCCATTGTGGTTTTATCAAAGCCTTGTGAAAAGAAGACTTTTTCTGCAGCATCAATTATTTCATTGGTTTTATGTTCTCTTCTTTGCGAAATTGAAATTAATATTCCTCCCATATTATTGATCATAACATTAAAATGTTACCAATGTTAACATAGTTACTCTTGGTAACTTTTATTATTTAAGTTATCCAAAAAGTAAAAGATAATAATATGGTATTGTTTTCATGTAACGGCATCTATCCTAACCATGAACGTTTATTCATTATCCCGGAATGTTTTTGTATATTAATAGATAAACCTTGGTTACTGTTACAACTTAAAATTGTAGAATTATGGCTTTTATATACGAATTAGGATGCTGTAATAATATTCATCCTTCTAGCAGTTATTCCAAAATAAATATTTATAGTCAAAAAAAAACTGTTAAATATAATCTGACTTTTCATAAATTTAGACAACTAAAAAAATATTAAAAAAAAATAGGGACTTTCTTTATAAAAAGAAGTATCCATTGCTTTTAATCTGTGCTTTTATTGTTTTTAAATAATATTCAACTGGTGTTAACTTGGATGTTGTATACCATACTTCTGATGAATGTCCTGTGTAAAGTTTTACTTCTGGACTGGTATAAACTATTTTTAATTTGTCTTTAGAAACCTGTGTAATGTTATAAGTACCATTCCAAGAGTTTTTGCTTGTTTTATAATGTACATTTATAATAACAGAGCCCCCGTGAGTTCTATAGGTTTTCCATGTGTATGAAAAAAGTCCTCCACGTTCTAACCAATAAAATTTATTGGCACCCGAATCTATTAAATATAATTTAGATGTATTTAAACTTGTTTTTACAGGAATTGCAACTGAATTTGTTGTTGTTGTAACTGTATTATGTGTAGTAATATTAGTATTAATGATTGATGCTGATGCTGATCCTATCAATAGGATTGAAATCAATATTAAAACTACACCTAGAATAAAATCGTTTTTCATAAAATATTCCTCACTTTTTTATTATAATTCAACGATTCACTACTTGAACCTATTTCATTCTAATTCATCTATAGGTTACATGTTTAATAAGCTTATTGATCGGAGGGTGAAAGTGGATACTAAAAATAATGACATGAAACCAATCCCGTAGACAAATAATGGGATCCATAACCTTCTTTATTTATTATCTAATTAACTCTTATCAAACATGATTGTACCTTAAAAGATAGATAAAGTCCTTCAATAAGAAATCGTAGTGTGGTTGAAATTAACCGCACAAACATATTATTGCCATAACAAATATGAATATGTTCAGATAAAGAGCCATAAATGCAATTGGTACATTTGTAAGGACCATTGGTAGTTGTGGAAGAATATTTAATTCCTATATAGTACCATTAACATAAAAATCCCCATATAGGGTTGTTAAGAAATATCTTTTAGCACTTGCCAATATCTGGTTATCATCTCCTTTTAACGCATATAATATTAAAAGAAACCACTGATAACGCTGCAGCTGCAGAAATTAAACTTAATCCTGTTACAATTAAAGTATGGACCGGTAGATGTAAAATAAATGCCAATAAAATATGCCTATGATGGAGTAGTTATTGAGTTCTTTAAGAAAATTTGGAAATTTCTTATTATGAGAATTCCCATTAACATCAATATCTTCCTTTAAACCAAAATCTCCCTTAACAACCCTGAAAATGGTTCCATTTTTTTCTTGTTAAAATAAAAAAAGTAATAATGAAATAGATAATTATGAGAATATCAGATAAATAAAAATAATATACTTTCTGGGTTGAATAACTAATATAACCTATAATAATGCTCATTGCTATTATTATCCGGGATAATCTTTTTATTTTGTCCATTTTATTGGTTCCCATAAATTTTTCGGATAATTATCATATTTCATATTTTTTTTATCAAATTCTAAAAATCAATAAATAAGGATTAAAATATTTTTGATTAATGCTCCCGGGTAACCATTATAGGAGGTGGAGTACCCGGGAAAACATAATCGGGGTGTTTTAAATAATGGGGGGGGGTGTTGTGCAATGTTTTTACACACTGCACACTATTACAATAAGAGTTGATTATATAAGTGAATTTTCCCAAGTTACACCCAAATCATGCCAAAATTAGATATAATTCACTAAATAATCAAATGCAGTTATACTTACTATATTTTGAAAATATGGAATCATCCAGTAATATAAAAAAATTCTGCATATAACATAATAAAATTAATGAATAAAAAAATATCCTA
>PMGM01000009.1 GCA_003158115.1 Methanobacterium sp. | reverse complement strand
ATGAAGTTTTACAACAAATAGCTAATAAGCATGATTTCCGATTTAAAATGGGATTCGTTGTAAAAGAATGTGATAAAATAGAATGGTATCATAAAGGTAAAAGAATAGCACATCTTAATGGTGTAATAAAACCATTTACTACTAAAAATACTCAGATAACTCCGAAACGAAACCCTATTAATCCGGCTCTCCGTCATGAAATATTTAATAGAGATGGATACAGATGTCTAGAATGCGGAGCAACAAATAAAGATATACAATTAGAAATGNNATGGACAGCCGGCCAAATAACAGAAGAGAAAAATTATATCTAAACTTTATTAGAAATTAAATTTTTTTTCAATTTCCTATTCAAATAATTTTTCTTTTTAAAACTTTAATTATAAAATATTCGGATCATTATACAATTTTAAGATAACCTTGCTGAGGTTCAAAAATTATTCCTTTTCTTTTGAGAATTCTTAATATCTCTTCCACCTTTTCCTCAGTCAAATTGTATCTATCTGACATTCCAGTTATAAGAATGTTCTTTGGAGTTCTTTCCCTATATTATTCACCCAGTTCACCAAGTACTTCTGTTACAATACGGATTTTGTCACGGTCTGATTTAGATCGGAATAAGTTGCTAAAGATTAGGTAATCACTTTATGGTTTTATTTAAAGTGGTCTTATTTGATCATAGTTACGTTTTATTATTTAAGGGGTTGAATGCTGACTACATCTTTTAATCAGAGGATCTGTTAATATATGGGGCTAGCTTAAGTTTGTTAATTAGCTATTTGAAAAAATTAGAGTACCTAAAAAAAGAAGAAATGAGATCTAAAATAAATTTGTAATGAATGTTAATTTTTCCAGTTAATCCAGTCCTAAAAAACAAATGATGAGATCATTATATAACCAAAGTTATAATGGTATTAAGTGGGATATGAAATTCTATGTTTGAGCAGTTAAATATTGACACATGTATAGAAGAGATATTAGGGAAATCTTTAGAAAAAAGAATATCACCTAAAGAAGCATTTATGCTCATGAAAACGACTGGAATGGAATTACAAGCCCTTTTAATAACAGCCGATATTCATCGTGAGCAGATTGTTGGTGACAAAGTAACTTACATAAAGAACTGGAATATTAACTTTACCAATATTTGTACGGGTACATGTGGATTCTGTGCATTTAAACGGGATGAAACTAACAGTGAATCCTATTTCTTGAGTGCAGATGAAGTAGTTAAAAGGGCTAAATTAGCTTGGGATAATGGTGCAAAGGAAGTGTGTATACAGGGAGGACTTCATCCTGATATTGATGCTTATTATTATGAGGAAATCCTTCAAAAGTTGAGATTGGAACTTCCAGATATTTATATCCATGCATTTTCTCCAATGGAGATATTATACGGGGCTCAAAAGTCTGATATTTCATTATCAGAAGAACTTAAGATGTTGAAAGATGCAGGATTAGATTCCATCCCTGGAAATGCTGCAGAAATCTTAAACGATGATATTAGAAAAATTCTATGTCCAAGTAAGATGAATACTGCTAAATGGATTGAAATAGTTGAAACAGCCCATAAAACCGGAATACCAACAACATGCACGATGATGTATGGACATATCGAGGAATTGAAACATAGAGTTGAACATATTGATATTTTAAGAAGTATACAAGAAAAAACCGGCGGATTTACAGAGTTTGTACCATTGACATTTATGCATAAAAATACACCCATTTATCGTGAAGGATTAGCAAGTCCGGGTTCTACTGGTATAGAGGATCTTAAGGTATATGCGATTTCAAGGTTGATGTTTGGGGATTTATTGCCCAATATCCAGGTTTCATGGGTTAAATTAGGCTTCAAATTTGCCCAAGTATGTTTATCAGCAGGGGCCAACGATCTTGGAGGCACACTTGGGGAAGAAAATATATCTAAATCTGCAGGGGCTCAACATGGTGTACAAACCGATCCACAAAACTTCCAGAGGGTAATACGTAATATGGGAAGAATTCCTGCAGAAAGGGACACATTGTACAATAATATACGTTTAGTATAGAATTTATCATATTGTTATAGTCAGTTAAATTTAAATCTATATCATTAAAATAAATTTTAATTAAATAATACTATAAATTTCCTGAAAAAAATTTAGGTGAACCTATTGCAGACGATTCAAAATATCAATAGATATCACCGATTTTTGATTTTTTTTATCTAATATTTTTCAAGAATTTATTTGTTCAACCAAACTTCGTTATATATCGATATATTGGACAAATAGAAAGTTCAATCACCGTATAATCTAATTTTAACTCCACAAATAGTAAATGGAGTAACACTAATAGAATAATTTAAGTTATTCAAGACTTAGTATGCAGGCAAAATATTATTTCAAAGTCAATAGTTTTCATAATATACTAAGTAACTGTAGATTATTTCACCATCTAATCTGCAAATTCACTTGAAAACATTTATAACATATTTACATACTTATTTTATTTAACATGCGAAAATCTGACTTTATAATCTCGTTAATGATGCCCACATCAAAAATGTCCATGTTTGTAAAAAAAATACTTTCCAAATACAAAATTAATTTAACAAGTTAATTTTCATTTTTTTTTTATCCTTGGCTATAATAACAAATAGGAGTTTGTACATACAATGTTAATAGGTTATTCACAATGGCAGATATTAAAATTCTATTAGTAGAGGATGAGAACATTGAAGCCAGGGATATTAAGCAAACGTTAGAATCTTTTGGGTATGATGTTCCATATGTTGCTCTCAATGGTGAAGAAGCTGTAGAGAAAGCTTTAGAGATAATGCCCGATCTTATTTTGATGGACATAGTTCTCAAAGGTGATAGTGATGGTATTGAAGCTGTTTCTAAGATTAAAGACTTGGATATACCTATTATTTATTTAACTGCTCATTCTGAAGAGTCTACAATTGAAAGGGCCAAACTCACAGAACCTTATGGATATATAATAAAACCTTACGAACGCACAGAAATTAGATATGCCATTGAACTCGTAATCTATAAAAATCAGATGGAAAAAGAATTAAAAGAAAGTGAAAAAAAGTTTTATCTACTGTTTGAAAATAGTCCACTTCCATATCAATCTTTAGATGAAAATGGATTTTTATTAAATATTAACCCAGCTTGGCTTGATAGTTTAGGATACACCAAAAATGAAGTTATTGGCAAAAATTTTGCCGATTTCTTATCACCAAGATATGCAGAACATTTTAAAAAGAATTTCCCACATTTTAAGAATGCTGGTGAAATTCATGATGTCGAATTTGAAATGAAACGTAAAGATGGTTCGCATATTATCGTTTCCTATGAAGGAAAAATTGGATACGATGAATTGGGAAACTTCAAACAAACACACTGCATTTTCCATGACATCACTGAACGTAAAAAAGCGGATGAAGAAATTAAATTGGCTAGTTTGTATAATCGTAGTTTGATTGAGGCTAGTTTGGATCCCTTGGTTACCATTGGTCATGATGGTAGAGTTACTGATGTTAATAATGCAACAGAAACAGTTACCGGTTACTCAAGAGATGAACTTATAGGTACTGACTTCTCAAAGTATTTCACGGAACCTAAAAAAGCAAAAGAAGGTTATAAAAAGGTTTTTCGAAAAGGATCTGTACGAGATTATCCACTTGAAATTCAACATAAAGAAGGACGTATAACACCAGTCTTGTATCATGCATCTATATATAAAGATGAATCCGGTGAGATCATTGGTGTGTTTGCAGCTGCACGTGATATCACAGAACGTAAGCATGCTGAAGATGCATTGCGTGAAAGCGAAAAGAAATATAGGAGTATTTTTGAGGAATCTTTTGATGGCTTGTTTATTACATCACCTGAAGGAAAAATCATCGATATGAACAAGAAGGGTATAGGGATGTTTGGTTACAATACCAAAGAAGAGATTTTGAATCTGGATCTTGTACGTGATGTGTATGCGGATCCTAATGATAGAAAGAAGATACTTGCAATGGTTAATGAGCAGGGAAGTGCTGAATATGAAGTTGTTGTCAAGAAGAAGAATGGGGATAAAATGATCACACATTGCTCTTTAACTGCTGTGAAAGACAAAGGAGTTATTACCACTTACAGGGGCATAATTCGAGACATCACCGAAAGCAAAAAGGCTGAAAATGATATTATCCGTGCAAAGGAAGAATGGGAGAACACATTTGATGCTGTACCAGATTTGATTGCCATATTAGATACCAATTTCAGGGTTGTTCGTACTAACAAAGCCATGGCAGATAGATTAAATGTAACTCCTGAAAAAACTGTTGGACTTACTTGTTATAATGTGGTTCATGGATTGACTTCAGCCCCATCATTTTGTCCATACAGTAAACTTCTTGATGATGGTCAAGAGCATATAGCAGAGGTTCACGAGGATCGTATAGGTGGTGATTTCATTGTTAGTGTTTCTCCTTTACATGATAAGGATGGAAAACTCATCGGGGCGGTTCATGTTGCCCGTGACATTACCAAACGTAAAAAGACAGAAAACGAGATAAAAAAATCTTTAGAAGAAAAAGAAGTTCTTCTTCGAGAGATCCATCATCGGGTTAAAAATAATCTTCAGATAATCGCTAGTTTGCTCCACCTACAAGAAGTAACTGAAGATGAAAAAGAAATAGTGGATGTTTTAAAGGAAAGTGAGGGTCGAGTGAAAAGCATGGCCATGATCCACGAAAAACTTTACCAATCACCCACATTCACCCATATCAATTTCAAACAATACATAGAAAAACTTGTATACGACATACTATACACTTACAAAATCCCAAAGGGAACCATTAAAACCAACCTGAAAATTGAAGAGATTAATTTAAACATTGACACAGCCATACCTTTAGGGCTTATCATTAATGAACTGGTGACCAACAGTGTTAAACATGCATTCCCCCAATTGAAAGGAACCATAACCATCAAACTCAAATCCCTACCTGAACAAATGGAAATCACCATCGCAGATAATGGAATAGGACTATCAAAAGACATTGATCTAGAAAAAACAAAAACACTTGGCCTTAAAATAGTAAATAGTTTAGTTAATCAGTTGGATGGGAAGTTAGAATTGAATTTAGGGCATGGTACCGAATTTAAGATCAAATTTAAAGAAGTAGAATATAAGGAAAGACGTTAAAGTCGAGTAATGGTAAGAAATGGAAAAGGGTAGGAATTGAATTTATCATATGTACCTATTTATGAAATGATTGACTGGTAAATATCAAAAAGTGTTTAATGACAAATAAAAAAATAGTTGGGAGGGGTTTTTAATGAACGATGAAGAGATGAAAAAAGCCATTGAACATTATCGTTTGCTGGTTGAAAAAGAACTGAAACAAGAAAAAACTATTGGTGGCAAACGACTTGGTCCTAGGAAACTTATAGAAAAGACTAATATAGATTTAATGGATATAACTCGCCCTAAACGACCTTTCTTAGGTACAGATGCAACAGATGATCTTGACACAATTTATGTTACCACATTTAGGATTGGGAGCTCAAAAAATCCAGTTTCTTTGTCTAAATCAGGATATGGTACCGATATAGTTGCTGGAATAGAACTCGGAACAAATTTAGTCAAAAACAGCCTTATAAAAAGTGTTGAGGATATTGCTCCTTTTTTAGCAAAATATAAAATAGGTATTCTTGATATTTTCAAAGAAGAAGAAATAGAAAATGGTAAAAAGCTTGATTTAAGAGTTTATGAATGCATTGAATGTGCTGGTTTGCCCAACATAGGAGAACCAATCTGCTACTTTGAAACAGGCATGATCATTGGCATATTACAGGAACTTACGGGTAAAAAGGTTTCTGCAGAGGAAATAAGGTGCTGGACTAGTGGTTACTCATTCTGCCAGTTTAATGTTGAAATGAAAGAACAAGGAAATGAATGAGAACTTTGTAAGCCTACATATATGTTTTTAATTGAATGTTGATTTATGTTCTACCATTATGGAGGGCCGCAGAAACAGATTCTAAACAAGATGATCATAGGAAGCGTTAGTGAAATTTCACTAAAAACAGGAAATGGCACCATAGTATTAATATTTGTAGGACCAAAGGCCATTTTAACAGTCCTAACTGAAATGATGCTAAATCGGACCTCATACTATTTGAAATGGAATGGCCAAGCAGAACAAGTGGAAAATATACTACAAGAAATTCTATAAATAATAAAAGTGAAAAACTCGTTAATACAGTTTGCCAATACTCTGGTTTCCTGAATTTTCGCCCAGAATAGTATTATAGTTTTTTTTCAAACTCTTTAAACTTTATTTTAAACTCTGTTCCATGACTTTTATCTAGTGTTATGTTACCATCAATTTGTGAAACTAAGTTATTTACTAATTGGAGGCCAAGTGAATCTGTGTTTTTAAAATCAATGTCTTCAGGGAATCCTACACCAGTGTCACTTATTACAAGAATAAATTCATCTTTGCGTTTATGGAATTCTATGTTTATTTCACCTTCCTTACCCTCTGGAAATGCGTGTTTCATGGAATTTGTTACAAGTTCATTTACAATAAGCCCCAATGGAACAGTCGTATTAATATCCACCATTACGTTTTTTACATTCATATTAAGCTTAACACGGCCCGGATCAGAGACATAAGTGTGGAAAAGGTCTGTTGCCAGCGTATGAATATAATCACCAAAATCAATACTTTTGAGATCAGTGGATTGGTATAATCGTTCATGGATAAGTGCCATGGATTTGGCACGGTTTTGGCTTTCTTTGAAAATATCTTGGGATTCTTTATCTTTTATATATTGTGACTGGAGGCTCAATAAGCTAGATATAACCATCAAGTTATTCTTAACTCTGTGATGTATTTCTTTAAGAAGCATTTCCTTTTCTTCAAGAGATTTTTTGAGGGCTATTTCAATATTTTTTCTTTCGGTTATGTCTCTCAAAGATCCTTCAATACCCACAGGTTTTTTAGATGAATCAAAGAGTACATGAGCATTGGTAGAAACATAAAACAAATTATTGTCTTTGTCCTTTAATATGATTTCATAATCACTTATTTCTCCTTTCTCCTGAATTTTTTTAAGTAGGTGTCCCCTATCTTCAGGGTTTAAATAGAAAGTTTCAACTGGTTTTCCAATTAATTCAGAAGGTGTATATCCTGAATATCGTTCAACTGAGGGACTTATTTCAATTATATTTCCCTCCTTATCTATCTGATAAAATATATCTTGAACATTTTCAAAAATAGTTCTATACTTATTTTCACTATTATTTAAAGCATTTTCTACTTTTTTACGCTCTGTAATGTCTTGATTTGTACCGTAGACGTTGATAAGGTTACCTAAATCGTCTTTGGCAAATTTAACATTTGAAATTATATAACGAGTCTCACCATCTTGACGAATTAATCTGTACTCTAAATTTGTACCTGATTTGCTTATGGCATCTGCAACGAACTGAGCATCGTCAAGGTGCACAAATTTCTTTATATAATCATCAGCAGACATTAAATAACCACCCTCCTGCTCTGCTGTTGTGCCACACATAGTGTAAAAACGGTCATTAAAAATGAAACTTCTGGTAGACACGTCAAATTCCCAGTTAGCCATATTTGCTAAAGATATAGCATTATCCAAGTGGAATCTGCTTAACATTAATTCTTCCTCAGACTTTTTGCGTTCTGTAATATCAGTTAAAAATCCCATGTACTTTTTTTTTGGAAGTTTAACACATTTGATGGCTCCATTTCTCGTCTGACCGTTTTTATGCAAGAATTTAAATTCTAAAGCAGACTGTTCTGTCAGTTGTGAATACAAAAGCTCTTTTGTAACTCCTTCCAAATAATTTAGTGGGACTAAACCTGGAATACCCCTTTTAAGAAGTTCTTCTTTAGAATATCCTGTTATTTCACAGACCATATCATTCACTTCAAGATAACGTCCATTTTCATCAGTTACAATAATACCATATGGAGCATTATCCACATAGCTGCGGTATTTGGCATTATTTTCCAAAATTTTATTCTCAGCAGTTCGTCTCTCTAGAACCACAGCACCCATATTAACTAAAACCTCCACAATCTCCTTATTTTCAATCTTACTACCCTTCTTCAAGCCTATATCCACAGCTCCATAAACTCTACCTTTCCAACTTAAACCAATATTATAGATCCCTTCAAGACATAATAATTTCTCAATGGACTGACAGGTACTTTTGGATAATCTGCCTAATAAAAGTTGATGCAGGCCATCATCCACCCTATTAATATGACCTGTTAAAAGAAGATCATTGTTGATACTTCGTGGAACACTCAAACCGAGAACACTCCGACCTAAAAATTTTTGTGATAATTCATCCAAAGTATCTATTTGACCTGAAATTGAACAAACCATGAAACTATCAGAATCTTCATCATAGGTACTTATTAAAATAATAGAACCATTGAACAGTTCTTCCAATTTTTCAGCTAAAAAATCGTATATATCTATTTCTAAAGGAAGTTCTACAAATTCCATAATAATTTGAGATAAAAATCGTTCGATTCTGGTGAGATGAACATCGTATTTTTTTTTAGTTTTTGAAACAGATTCTAATTTAATATAATCATCTTTTAACCTTTTTAATTCATTCGCAAGTACTTCTTTGGATTTGTTTTCATCTAACATTTTTTACCTTCAATAATAATTTACAATGCACTACTAAAACTGGACTATTATATTTTATTTAATTACCTTTTCATCAAATTTTTGTATCATATCCTAATAAATAACTTTACAGTAATTAATAACAAAAACATTGTACAATATTATATTATAAAAACAAATACAGTATATATAGACATATGATTATGATATTCATGCACAGGAACATGCAATATTTTAGTTCACAGACAGGCGGACAAATTTGGATTTCCTGTTAAAACTTTAACAAAGAAATTATAAAGTTTAAAAAATATATATCCAACAAATAGTTATATACAGTTCTGAATGGAAGTATCAGGTGGATAATTATATTTAATCATTAGAGGTGAAGGACTTATTAACTTTAGAGGTCCAATTTTTTCAGATGTAAATTACATTGCGTAATTGAAGGTGATTTTCCTTTTTGGTATATATATATATATATATATCTCCAGTGG
>PMGM01000092.1 GCA_003158115.1 Methanobacterium sp. | reverse complement strand
AAAAAATCTAAGGGGCTAAAATATTATTATCAAGGATTATACAATTTCCATAAATGGGGAAATCATATGATCCTAAAAATTTTTTTAAATCATTTAATATCATGATACTACATCGGGTAGAGGAGATACAATAGGCTTAACAGAGTCATCTAATTCTCCATCTTCATCTAAACGTATTATATTACTGTTAACATTAATTTCGTAACTGTTATGTGTCACAATAATAACAGTTTTTTCAGCCATTAAATTTATGATAACTTCGTTTATTGCATCTCTTGTTCTTTATCAATGGATTTTGTTATTTCATCAGGAGTATTATTGGTGAATCTTTCAAAATTGCCCTTGCAAGTGCAATTTTCTGTTTTTCCCCACTTGAAAGCATTAAACCATTTTCTCCTACTTCTGTATCGTACTTGTTAGCTGTACTTTCAATGAAATTTGAACCTTTACAAGTTTTGAAACGCCAATAATCTCCTTTTTTGTTGCATTGAGGTTGCCTATACTGATGTTTTCATATATCGAACCATCGAATAGATATGGATCAGAGGGTTCTGTTAACTTTATATATATAAACTTTTACATTTTAATTTAAAATTTTTAAATTTCTTTTAATAATCTTATAAAATAAACATTTAATAATTTAATATTATTAAAAACGTTGTAGTATGATAATTATAAGGAATATGCTAAATATGGATAAATGATTCTAGATTTTCAATTTATGGTATCATGAAGTGTTTATCCCAATTTTATGATGGTATGCCATTGGATTATCTGAACTAAATTAACGATTTTAACTTATTATTAAATTCATATAATTAATGCCCGAATTGATATGTACAATTTTTACGCTCTAAATTTTGTTATGGTCTCGATAATAACCATATTCTTTCAGTGAAAACATTATCTTACTAGAATTTATTAATCAGTAGTAATAAATACAGATAAAAAAGTAAAACTATATATCATGAATAAACATAACAAATATGTAATTATAATTATAAATAATAACAAATTAAAGGTGATTGAATGCTCACATCTGTCCAGAAGGAAATATTACAAAGCCTTATAAATCTATATAGGAATGCGGATGCCTCTATTAAAGGAGAAGAAATAGCTCTAATAATGAATCGTAATCCTGGTACTATACGAAATCAAATGCAATCTTTAAGAAGTTTAGGTCTTGTAAAAGGAGTACCTGGGCCAAGAGGAGGTTATAAACCAACTATTAAGGCTTATCACACTCTGAACATACAGGCTTCAGATAATCAAACATTGGTACCAATATTCAGGGATGGGAAGAAGGTTAAAGACATTACTGTTTCCCAGATCGAGTTCACGAGCATAACTCATCCTGGAGAATGTGAAGCAGCCATAAAAGCAGTTGGAAATATAAAATACCTAGATCTTGGAGATGAAATTAGGATAGGTCCAACACCAGTTAATAAACTTGTTGTGGATGGTGTGGTGGTTGGAAGGGATGATATGGATAACATTCTACTATTAGATACCACTGCGATCAGAAGCATTCCAAAAAAGACAGTATTTGATGTTGCATCTAAAGATCTTATTAACTTAAATTCAATGGATAGTATTAAAGAAGCAGCAATTGTATTATCCAACGAAGGGATAGAAGGCGCTCCCGTAGTAGAAAATGGGCATATAGTTGGGATTTTAACACTTTCTGATATTATATTGGCAATTGCCAAAGATAATGAAAGTCTTAATGTGGAAGATATCATGTCAAAACACATTATAACTGTTGATAAAGATGTAATGATTTCAGATGCCATAGAGATCATGTATAAAAACAAAATAGGTAGACTCATTGTTATTGATAAAGATTCAACTAATCCGATTGGAATAATAACAAGAACAGACCTTCTTGATCAGATAGCTGGACTCAAGTAAGAAGTATTAAATAAAAATACTGATTCTAATTTATATCCCTTTAACTTAATTTTAAATAGTCTTGCACATCAAATATTTGTATATAATTAATTGGTTAATAATTAATTATAAATATTCTTTTTATATTATTAAAAGGATTATATAATCTTATTAACAAAATCGAACTATTATTATTAAATAATATGAATAAAAAAAAAAATTTATGATTCAGAGGATGTGTATAAAAATTGATTATTGATCATATGGATATTAAGGAAGGGAGGGGTGTGCTGGAACTAATAGAGCAAATGGGAAAATCTGGAGTTTTAGGTGCTGGAAGAATGTACAGGGCAACTAAATTACTTGCAGAAACTCTTGATGATGATGATACAGTTGTTTTTCTGAGTGTTGCAGGACCCCTTGTCCCAGGCGGCCTTAGAAAGGTTATTAGGGACATGATTGAGAATGATATGGTTGATGTTTTAATTACAAGTGGTGCTAATATAACCCATGATCTTTTAGAAGCATTTGGTGGAAGACATCATTATGGTATGACTGGTGATGATGAAACACTATGTCAGCAGGGAATGGGCAGAATAGGAGATCTTTATACTAAATCTGAAGATTTTGAAGTATTTGAGAAGGAAATAACCAAAATAATGTCTGATATTGTGAAAAAAGAGAATAATCTCAGTATAAGGAAATTTTTAACCGAAATTGGATCTAAATTATCAGACGATGAATCAATATTAAAGACAGCTGCTCGAAAGGGAGTTCCAATTTATGCTCCCGGATTAATAGACAGTATGTTGGGTTTACAACTATGGATGTTTACACAGGACAATGAACTGCATCTCGATGCTTCGGGTGATATGAGTGAACTATCTGATATAGTATATGGTTCTAAAAAGGTGGCCACTGTCATATTAGGTGGAGGTCTTCCAAAACATTATGCACTGGCATCCAATCTACTCACGGGTGGTGTTGATGCTGCAATTCAAGTAACAATGGATCGAAGTGAGACCGGAAGTTTAGGTGGTGCTCCCCTTGAAGAAGCTAAATCATGGGCAAAGGCAAAGGCAGGATCCAATCTGGTAACTGTTATTGGAGATGCAACAATAATTTTTCCCCTGATGCTTGCAGGTGCTATGGAGATGAATAAACGTTAAATATTTGTATTAAAATATAAATCCATCCAATTATAATAAAATCTAATTTTGTTATGTTAAAATTAAGATAAAGGTACTCCCACCATGAATTTTGAACCAATATTATATCCACTCTCAGGATTTTTTATGAAACTTTCTGATGATGCATATGATCGGAAGAAAAATATAGCTCTAGCAATTATAGCAGGAGTACTCTGCGGATCATTTATTGGGTACTTGGCAGTCACCAGTGCAGATGCTGCCTGTATATTCATAGCAATACTCATAGGCACAGTATTATCATTGAAAGTTGATAGCTTAAACCACATAGCTGCACTGATACTATTTGTGTTAATAGTGATTTATATTGGAATTCCAAGTATTGGAATAGTAACCCTTTTAATATGTTCTATAGCAGCATTTTTAGATGAAATTGGAAATGATAACACATTAATTATAAATAAGAGGGTAAAATTATTCTTTGAATACAGATTCACCCTTAAGATCGCAGTACTATCATTTGCTTTATTGGGACTTTTACAATCCACATATCCTGGCCTTAAAGTTCCGGGTGTTCAATATTTCTTGTTTCCAACCTTTGTATATTTCATATTGTTTGATCTGTTTTATGAATTGGCCGGCCTAAAATTTAATACTATTTATGATGGACTTAACAGCATTTTCAGGGTCTTTAGAAAAATAGATTGAGCGTCCAACAATTATTGCATCTGCAAATTCCAGTGTTTTACTTGGATCTCCACCCTGTGCACCAACACCAGGTGATATTATGAAAGAATCGTCTCCAACAACTGATCTGATCTTTTCTAGTCTGTTGAGTTTAGTTGATGGTGCAACATAATTTTTCAAACCCATGTCAACACCCATCTGTGCTATGTCCTCTGCTGCTGGTTGAAGAAATCTCTTAGCTCCAGGATGTGACATTTCTGTCAGAAGAAAAACTTCTTTTTCATATTTATCAGCTGAATCTAGACATGCTTGTAAACTGTCACCACCAACAAAGCCGTGTACTATTATTGCATCTGCACCGGCTTTGAATGTAAGATTTGCAATTTTTTGGTTGGTTTCAGGTATATCTGCCACTTTAAAATCTGCTATAATCTTACAGTCAAATTCTTTTTTGACCTCTGATATTGATCCTAGACCTTCTGCAAGTACAAGTGGATAACCAATTTTTATGGTATCCACATAGTCTTTAACACTTCTTACAACTTCCATTGCTTCTACAATTGTTTGAAGGTCCAGTGCTAATATTATCCTATTTTTTACTTCCATATTTAATAATCAGTTTGAAATTATTTAAATGGTTTTTTAAAATATAGCTCTATATTTTTTATATAGTTCCAAAAATTCCTATAATACCCAAATAATATATAAAAGAAAATCGAACAATTAGATAATTTATAACTAGGTATAATTTTTTACTCAAATTTAAATGAATATTATTAAAAATTTCAGGGAAGTTCTATATTATGAATCAGAAAAAGATAATAAATTTAATAGCTGCATTTTTTACTTTTATTGTGGTTGGTTTTATAGGGGTCATGGTAATGTTTTATCTTAAAGATTATCCTTTAAACTCTCCATGGTTGCAGCATCAATTTTTAGTAACTATTGCCTATGTTTTTGGTATAATAGTAGCATCATATGTTTACACACATCTTCAAGGGGATGACAGATCTTCATGGTTATATCCAGATAAAAAGGATGATGAAGATGATATGGATGTAGAGGATAAAATTAATGATAGATATTAGGTGCTTTTAATCTAAATTATTTTAGTGTTTTCTAAACTTAATTTAGAGAGTAAAACTCTATTTTCACTTAAGTAAACTATTATTCAAATATATATCTTATTTTTTAAATTATAATTCTAAATAGTACTTTATTTTATATGTTAAAGAATCTGATAAAAATGGAGATCTTTAATGGAATTCATGTAAATTCTATTGAATGATTACCATTTTAATTCCATTTTTGATATAATAATCATATAACTATTATTACTATTTTTAGTGGGTATCAAACCATAATATTATTAAATTCTTTAGATCCATTGATAGCTTTACGATCTGACTTATTAATTTTTTTTAAGCTAAACCCTAAATTTGATTATGATATGTATTTATATGAAAATCGAATATTGATATATTAGATAATTAATTTTTAGATTACAAAAAATAAGTTTAAGTGAAAATTATGGGGGTAAAAATGAGTAATAATAAGATATTTTTGATTTCACTTATGGTTTTTAGTTTATTTTTTTGTATTTCAGTAGTAGGAGCTGTAAGCGCAACAGACCTAGGAAACAATACTACATTAAACACAACCGCTCCAACAGCAAGTGTAAACTATCATAGTGGATACTACAACACCACAAAAAATGTTAAATTATCAATGAACATTGCAGGAAACATCTACTACACATTAAACGGAAGCACACCAACAAACAAAAGCACATTGTACATCAAACCAATTACCATCACATCAACCACGACCTTAAAATATGTGGCAGTGGATTTAGTAGGAAATAAATCTCCAGTATACACACAGACGTATACCATTGATACTATTCCTCCTAAAGTTTCTGCAACCGCCCCAACTAACAATTATGTACACACATCTTTAAGTTCACCTATAACCATCAAATTCAGTGAAAAAATTGTTTCAGGAGTTAATTACTCCAAAATATATGTTAAAAATGTAACCAGTGGTAAAACTGTAACTATAACGAAAACGATAACAGGAAATATATTAACAATTAAGGATCATTTTAATAGAATAAATAAAGACAAATATCTGGTATACATACCTGCAGGTGCTGTTAAAGATTTAGCAGGTAATGTGTTAGCAAAAGCTTATAAATTTAATTTTGTAACTGGACCTTCTGTGAAAGTTTATTCCGGTCATGGTGTAAGTTTTAATTATCCTGTTAATTGGGAGGTAGAATCATACCCGCAAGATGGATGTGAACTACTTTTGGTTTCTGATATGTATTCTGCAAGTCAAGAAGCACTTTCACTTCAGATTGATATAGTACCAAACCCAGCAGATATGTCGGATCAAGAAGCATTTGATTCATTTGTAAGTAGCCCTCAGCCATCAGGTTATAAAAAGATATCAAAGAGCACATTAACACTGAATGGAAATAAAGCTTATGAAAATACGTATACAATCAATGATAAAAGCGTATACAACCAAATAATGGAAGATCAAGAGATATACTTAATAAAAAACCATAAACTATACATATTGGATTTTATTGCACCATACAAAACATTTAGCAACGAAAAAGGAACATTTGATATATTATTAAATGGTTTTAAAATACAATAAAATCTATATTTTATTTTTTTTTAAATTTAATCCAAATGCAATATTAAAAAAACTGATAATAACGGGATATAATAATGAAATATAATGATCTCTTGGAATAGGGTAAATGAGGAAAATAAAAATAATGAATATTGGATTTTATACAATTACCATTTTTATGGGTTTACTTGGTTTAATTGTATCCTTAAATATAAATATTCTTCATGGAACTGTTATCCTTTTGGATATGTTGGAATTTTCATTATAATTTTCGGTTTCTGGGGAATTGTGGCAGGGATATTACATATAGAAATTATGTCAGAAACTACAATTTTAGTTATGTTAGTATCGATGTTCTCAGTTATAGTTCTTAGTCTTTCAGGCATCTAAAAGGTCATCAAACAAAGGGTAATCTGAGTAAATCCAATCTAATAGAATAGCAATAACTGAATATATCATGAAATATAAAGAACTCTTGGAATATGAATAACCATATTTCTTATAAGGGGAATTTTACTTATAAATCATAACATATAGCATTAATTTAGGGGATAATTGTTTTTCTTATGGGTGTAGTTACCATTCATTGTCTAATTTTAGAGTTGCAAGGTAATTACATCCCTTTGGTGTGGTTTCATTTTTATTAAACATGA
>PMGM01000084.1 GCA_003158115.1 Methanobacterium sp. | reverse complement strand
TTTTATTAAACTAAAAAAATATTCCTATTTGAATACCAATAAATAATACTTTTAAATAATATGGTAATCATAAGAATAAATGGTAATATTAATAATTGAATTTGTAATATAAATTTAAAATTTATTAAACATTAAAATTAGTCCAATTTCAAATTTCCAGATGGTGAGTTACTAGAATATTCCTAGTAACCCTGTTTTACACCCCCCCCATAAAATACTTCAATTAAGAACCATCTCTTGGTTATAGATAACCAAGTTCCAAGTTGGGTTATGAATACCTAAGAGTACAAACTCAACTTGGAAGGGAAAAGTGAAAAAAATATTAATTTCAAAAAAAAATTTAATTTTAAATTTCTATCTCCATCACACCATCGAATACAAGTACAGCTTCACCTTCCATAAATACCCTTACTTCTTCATCCATTTCGAAAACAATTATAAGAAGTTCTCCTCCTGGAAGATGTACTTCTACTTCTTCATCAAGTTTTCCGAGTTTAAAACCTGCACTAACACATGCACTGGCTCCTGTTCCACATGCAAGTGTGAATCCGGCACCTCTTTCCCACGTAATCATCTCAATCTCGTTTCTATTTATAATATTAACGAAATGAACATTTGTTTTTTGTGGAAATGATTGGTGTGTTTCAATCATTGGCCCAATTTCATTCAGATCTACACCTTCGATATTTTCTGTGAAAATAACAGCATGAGGATTACCCACATTCACAAGAGTCATTTTAATAGGCTTACCGTTTACAATAAGATCTGAATCTAAAAACTCATCTTTATCACTTATCATAGGAATATCAGATGTTTTGAAAGATGGAACTCCCATATCAACACTTGAAGCCCTCACTTCTCCTCCTTCAACATCTAAATCAACTTCTTTAATACCTCCTAAAGTTTCGACAAGCATTTCATCACTCGTAAATATTTCATTTTCATACACGTATTTAACAAAACATCTTATACCATTTCCACACATTTCTGCTTCACTTCCATCAGAATTAAAAATTCTGAATCTTATATCAGCGTCTTCTATGCTTGGAGGTGTTACAAATATAACACCATCGGCACCAACTGAGAAACCCCTTCTGCAAATTTCTTCGACAATTTCGGGTTTTTTATCTTCGGGTATTAATATTTTCTCAGATTCATCAAATATGATGTAGTCATTTCCAAGACCCTGCATTTTTGAAAAGGTAATTAGTGTCCTTTCACTCATTTTAATAGCCTCACAGGCACATTTTGCTTTGATAATAAGTCAGCAAATGTTTCTCTTTCCCTTATTAAGCTAATCTCATCCTTTGATACAAGAACTTCTGCTGCTTTCGGACGACTATTGTACTGTGAGGACATAGAAAATGAATATGCACCAGCATTTAAAATAGCTAGTATTTCACCTTCTTTCATATCGGGCATCGGTCTATCCCTTGCAAATAGATCTCCTGATTCGCAAACATCTCCAGCTATATCAACTTTCTGTGTTGGTTCTGCTAATGGGTTTTTAGCTGCTACAACATGATGATATGATCCATACATAGTTGGTCTAAGTAAAGTATTAAAACCAGCATCTACACCTATAAATTTCCTATAACTCTGTTTTATAGTATTAACTCTGGCTAATAACATTGAAGCATCTCCAACCAGATATCTGCCCGGTTCAATGTACATTGTAGGTTTTCCAAGTTCATATTCTTTTAATTTATCCTTGTACAAGTTGGTTATTTTTTCAGCAAAGGTTTTTATATTTAATCTGGACTCTTCAGGAGTATATGGTATACCAATACCTCCTCCAAAATCAATGAAATCAAATTTAATACCAGTTCCTTGCTTAACTCTACCAGCTATATCCATTAATGTTCTTACTGCAAGCATGAAAGGTTCAGGATCAAGGATTCCTGATCCGATATGTGTATGAATTCCCACGGGTTTGAAACCCAAATCTATGGACAAATTATAAACTTTAACAGCTTCGTCTTCCATTATACCAAATTTACTTAAAGGACCACCGGTTATACAATGATCATGATGCCCTGCCCCAACCATAGGATTAACTCGGAATGATATTTCCATTCCCTGAGCCTCATGAATCTTTGAAAGTCTTTTTAACTGAGAAATAGAGTCAAGGTTGATCCTAACTCCAGAGTTAACAGCGAATTTAAGCTCTTCGTCTGTAACATTATTTCCAGTATAAAGAATTCTTGAAGGGTCAAAACCAGCCAGTAAAGATGTATATATTTCTCCAGGGGATACTGCATCAATTCCACTGCCTTCCTTCTCCAAAATTTTCATGACAGCAAGATTAGTGTTTGCTTTGCATGCATAAAACATCTTAAAATCAGAATATTGGCTTGAAAATGCATTATAAAGACGTTTATAATTATCTTTAATCCTTTCTTCATCTATAACATATAATGGAGTTTTATAATGGTCTGAAAGTTCGACTGCATCAACTCCACCGATAGTAAGATTTCCTTTTTCATTTGTTTTTAAATCAAAATCCATGTATATTAATCCTCCGAAAACAAGAAAGTGATGTGAATATTAAATTTTTACATCTTATCATATAAAAATTTATAGAAAAAGTAGTGATATAATAAATTATTTATTATATTGAGTTTAATATTTTTATTGTAGGAAATAACTCTTAATAATGCTATGAATAGTATATATATTCTATATATTCATTAATATTAGAATCAATAATCCATGATAACAATTGAACAATTTTAGAAATTCTATCTTTCATATTTGTGGAGTGAAACAAACTTTGAGAGTTTCTAACAAGAAAAGCTGGCAGATTCTTTTTGCAATAGGCCTTGGAACAATAATGGTACCTATTAATGCTAGTATTGTTAATGTAAGTCTCCCAATTATTACAGAATTCTTTGGGGCAACTGTAGCTATATCGGAATGGCTTTTAACTAGTTATTTAATAACTTTACTATCATTTGTACTATTTTTTGGAAAATTTGGTGATTTTTGGGGTCATGAACGATTATACATGGCAGGTCTTGTGGGGTTTATTTTTTCATCCCTATTATGTAGTTTGGCACCTTCAATATTATTATTAATTATTTTCAGGGCCATACAAGGATTCACAGCTGCTATGATGATTTCTGTATCTCTTGGAATTGTAAAAAAAGCTTTTCCAATATCTATGCTGGGTCAGGCACTGGGCATATATGCGGTGTTGATTGCTGGAGGTTTGACATTAGGCCCTGCAATAGGGGGAATTTTAGATGGGCTATTGGGTTGGAGATCTATATTTCTAATTAACTTGCCTATGGGAATTTTAAGTTTAATAATATGCTTCAAAATATTAGACAGAGGAGAATCTAAAGAGATTAAATGGGATATTATTGGGACAATTTCACAGTTTTTAGCTCTTTTCTCACTTGTTTATTTATTAAATTATATCACTTCAAATCCAATAAATATAGAAGCTTTAATATTAAGTTTTTTTACTATATCTATGATAATTTTATTCATATGGTGGGAACGCCGTACAGAAGATCCTATTTTAAATCTTTCACTCTTTAGAAACATTAGTTTCTCTGCATATAACCTAAGTCTCCATTTGAATTATGTGTGTATGTATATGATCATTTTTGTAATGCCATTTTACCTGCTTAAAGTGTTGAACTTATCAACAAATACTACAGGTCTAGTACTTACAGCTGCACCACTTTTAATGATGTTTTTAGCTCCAATAAGTGGGATAATTTCGGACAAATTTGGTTCTAGACCTTTATCTTTTATTGGTGCTTTGATATGTGCGGTTGCATTTTATTCAATGACCGAGCTTCAATTTTATTCGACGGAGATCGATGTTTTTTTAAGATTAGCACTACTTGGTGTTGGGGCAGCAATTTTCCAGTCACCAACCAACAGGGCTATAATGTCTAAAATACCAAATGGACAAGCAGGGGTTGTATCGGGAATATTAGTTACAATGCGAAATTTGGGAATGGTTTTTGCGGTATGCTATGCAGGAATTCTTTTAAGTACTACTATCAATCCTACAACTCTCCAATTGAATTCTTTGATACCATTACAAGCCTATGATCTGACCACAGGTATGCATCTTGTTGTTACTCTAGGGGTAATTTTAAGTCTAATAATGGCTTTACTTTCAGTGATAGGTATCTTAACAGGTAAAATTATTAAAAGAGAGGTTTTGGATAGGATACAACAAGAGTAAAAAAAGTTTGAAATGGATAAATGTTCACTAACTAAAGTTTGAAATGGTATCCTCTAAAACTTTAATAACTGTGTCTATCTGGGTTTGATTTATTACTAATGGTGGAACGAACCTTAAAACATTTCCAGCTGCACAATTTATTATTATGCCCTTATTACGAAGTTCGTCTACAAGATTTCCACAGTCCTTGTGCATTTCCATTCCAATCATTAATCCTTTACCGCGCACTTCTTTAACAACTTCATTATTATCTTTTATTATTTCAAGCTTTTTCATGAAGTACATTCCATTTTCTTTGGATTTTTGAAGTAAGTTTTCATCAATTATGTAATTAATTGAAGCTTTTGCAGCAGCACAAGCAAGTGGACTACCTCCAAAGGTTGCAGCATGATCTCCAGGTATAAATGTGTCTGAAACATCTTTACTTGCCATAACCACACCCATTGGGAATCCTCCTGCAATGGCCTTAGCAAACGTACTTATGTCGGGTGTAACACCAAAGGTTTGGGATGCAAACATCTCTCCTGTACGTCCAAAACCTGTCTGTACTTCATCAAATATAAGAAGAACTTCCTTATCAAGACATACTTCCTTTAAATTTTTTAGATAGTTCTTTGAAGGCATTATAACTCCACCTTCACCTTGAATTGGCTCTACAAGTACAGCAGCAGTTTCGGTACCAATTGCATTTTCAACAGATTCAACATCATTGTAGTCCACATGTTTAAATCCTGGTGTTAAAGGTCCAAAACCTTTCTGGTATTTGGGTTGTCCAGTAGCTGTGATGGTTGTAATGGTTCTTCCATGGAACGAATTATTCATGGCTATTATTTCACCCTTTCCCGTGTGTTTACGGGCAAGTTTTATTGCACCTTCGTTAGCTTCGGCACCACTATTACAAAAAAATGATTTTTCATGGGGTGAAACATTTGACAATAATTTCGCTAGTGTTACTTGTTCCTCAGAATAATACAAGTTGGAGATATGAATGAGTTTTTTTGCTTGATTTGAAATAGCTTCTGCAACTTTCGGATTAGCATGTCCCACATTGTTCACTGCAATTCCTGCAACGCAATCGATATAAGATCTCCCCTCTACATCCCAAACAACAGATCCTTTACCTTTCACAAGGGCCAGTGGCTGGCGACCGTATGTATGCATAACATATTCCTTATCCATATCCATAATTTCATTTGTATTCATTTAATCACCTTAAAATTTTGATAATGTACTGTTAATGTTATTTAATATCATTAGACTCGTTAATTGGAGATAAAAATATTTCTTTATATTTTGAAGTTTAATTATCTATTGAATTATTTGGAATTCATGGTTTATTAAACGTTTTTATCCTATGAAAGACTTGATTAAGAATGAGTTATAGAATTTCTATATATATTAAATTTTTGAACTAGGTGATAAAATGAAAAAAGCAACAATTGAAACAGAAAAAGGAAATATAGTACTCACACTTTTTGATAAAGAAGCACCAAACACGGTTGCAAATTTTGAAAAGCTTGCAAATGATGGATTTTATAATGGATTAACTTTTCATAGGGTTTTACCGAACTTTGTTATACAGGGAGGATGCCCTAAGGGAAATGGAACTGGAGGTCCAGGTTATACCATAAAATGTGAAATAAATGAACACAAACATGGTACTGGTGCGCTATCAATGGCACATGCAGGAAAAGATACCGGCGGAAGCCAATTCTTTATAACACATAGTCCTCAACCACACTTAGATGGAGTACACACTGTTTTTGGTAAGGTTATTAAAGGAATGGATGTAGTCAACAAGATCAAACCTAACGATGTAATGAAGAAGGTCACTGTTGTTGAAGAATAGATCAAATTAATAATTTTTTTTAAGAAAAGTTTGTTTGGTTTATTTTGCCTACAAATTTTTATAACAATTTTTGCAGGGCAGTTGCATATATTTCGGCTATCGTATCTGTGAAATCTACATCTAAAGAATCATAGTCTTTTCCTGGATTTCCAAGTACGATTTGGCCAATTATATCGTTTCCATATTTAACAGGAACTGATAAAAATTGATAAACCGGAATGTGACCTTCTGGTAGACCATGGGCTGCAGGATGTTGTGAAGGGTTGTGGATATAGAACGATTCACCGGTGTCTAGAGAATAACCCAAAAGTCCACCGTATGTACCGTCTGTTCTGATTTTAAAACGAGCTTCTCCCATTTCTGCGTACATTTGACATCCGCCTGTCATATGTGAGAATGATATTCCAACGCTATCTTTATTTTTTGGATCTATATAAGCCACATAACAATTCTTGCTATGGGTTAGACGTTTAGATTCCTCCATAATTACATCTGAAATTTCCTTTAGAGAAGAATTTTGCTGCATATACTGGATTTTTTTTCTAAGGGAGAGAATATCCTGATTTTCTATTTTAGTACTAGAACCCCTCCCATAATTAGAAACGTTTGGCTCTTTAATCATATTATCTTCCTTCATAAACATCTCCTATAATAATTGTATATCATATAGGATATTAAATTTTCTTAATGTTTGAATCGAAATATTGTTTAGAACATTAAACTTTAAATATATAATCGGGAGATAACGTGAATTAATAAAACTTGAATCTAAAATCGTTAATATGGTTAAATAGGAATTAAATGAGCAAAAATCAAGATGAAAATAGGATATTGGGGCTTTATAAGCAAATAAATGCCATTTTAATTGGTTGGACCTCTCTTAGGGACTTATACCCTTAATGGTACTGGTTTGAACAATTTATTAGCAGGTATAATTACTGTAGTTGTTGTGGTATATGGGGCCTACCAGTATTATAAAATAGATGGAAAAATAGGCATTTTCTTTATATTAATTGCAATTTTATGGGCTATAGGGTATGTTTTAGTATATTTGAAGGTTTTTTCGACATAAAAAATCTTTTAAAATATATTCTAAAGATCTTCAAGGTGAAGTTCTGAAAAAATTTCATCATTTTTATCTAATATTTTAATAATTACGCCATAAACATATTCTAATGGTATTTCTAAACCTTCTCTAGTTTTTATATATTTTACCCCCACTTTATGAAATATTTTATCTATTGTGAATACTTTAAGAGGTAATTTTTCTATAAAACTGATTTTAGAGAACCAGAAGATTGATAAGGGACAAGAACGTGGTAACAATACCAAATCCCCATTTTTTAATGTTTTTGGATTTTCTTTTACTATTATAAAGTTTCCTTTATTAACATATGGACTTAAATTTTCTTTAATTTTTATAAATACAAGTTTCTGGAACTTAGGAGAGATATATTCTGTTCTCATCTTTTTTTCAAGTAATTTAGCACCCAATACCTCAAGACAATCAGTTGGTATCCCTCTTTCTTTAAATGATCTTTAACACCCATTTCAAAGGCGTTTGTAAGACGAATCCAGCTATCATCTTCTCTACATAATGCTTCAGAACTATTGGTACGCATAGGACATTTCCAACAATATTTCTCTTCAAGACTTTCTATTAAATTCTTGTATTGTATCTGGGATAATTTCCTGAATTCCTCCAGATTATCGGATATTCCTGCCATGAACTCACCTTAACTCTATAATATATTCTTCTCACTACTAATTAATTTTTTTTAATCCATATCATACTAAATATAAATGTTATGGGACTAAAAACTATCAAATAGAGAATTTACAACTTATTTTTTTTAATAAAGTCTATAAGGCCAGATTTTCTTGCATAATGAAACATGTAAAGCTGTACGTAGCCTGCATACTCACCAAAATGTTCCATTCCAAATACACGTGCTTGAGGAGGTTTAATTTCCTTTCCATTAAAATAAAGTTCTGACACAATACGTCCTATCCAAACATCTACGGGGAAGGCTTTTTTATATCCAAATCCATATAATAATATGCAGTCAGCTACTTTAGGGCCTACTCCTGGTAGTTCAATTAATGAATTGAAAGCATCTTCGTAACTTTTTTTATACATTTTACTTAGAATTAATTCATTTTCAACCATTTCAGCAGCTTTAATAATAAATTTGGCTCTGTAACCTACTCCACAGCTTTTAAGATTTTTATCAAATATAAATTTGTTTGGGAGATTATCTTCAAATTGTTGCATTTCTTCAAGGTCATGTTCTGGTACATTTTTAAGAATTTCTGGAGTAGGAAATGTGTAAAATGTTCCTGATTTGAATCGGTAATCTTTACCCCATTTCTTTTTAATATCATTAATGGATCTATTCCAGCGTATTATCGAACAATTAGCGGATGATATTGAAGATATAATGCATTCGAATGGGTTGTGGGCTCTAAATAACCTTAATCCTTTGCAAAAATCAATTGTTGGTTTAAGTTGAAATTCTTTTTCTAAAAACGCATTTAAATCATTTAGATCATCATTTAAACCTAAAATTTCCCTAACAGCTGATCGGATTGATTCTTCATCCACATCTTCCATTGATTCGGCAACAATTTCTAAAGGAGCATCTAAATCATTGTGCTTTTGTTTAGCTTTAATAAGGCAGTTACTACCTTCTACTTCTACTAACTCTTGGAAATATCCATCATTATAACGCCATGCAGGTTGTGATGTTTGACCACTTTTAATGGTCAAATCAAGATCAAACTGGCCTTTATATTCCTTAGAATCTATTAAAAATCTAGTTTTCATTATATCAACTTTATAAACCTGAAATTAATTTTATTTTTAAAAATTTAAGATATTTAATTAGGAATCATTATTTTCTTTAAAATAATGTTTAAACTATGGCAGATTAATTGATGTAAATCTTAAGATTTTTTTTATACTACTTAATTAATAGAATTAATCAAGCTCAACTTCGTTGTAACCGAATTTAAGTTTTTTCTTGTTGATCCATACGAATCCTTTGTTTGGTGTAATTACTGCTACGTCAATTGGCCCACCGACTCCAGGCATATCTCCGGGATCGGCATTTATACCATCTGAAAACCTTTGCATCGCGGAAGTTGTTTGGATCATTAGGGTGCAAAAATCGATTCCATCTTGTAGTGTCATTGTACCCCATTGGATTGCATATTCAAGATTTTTCAATTCATCAAATATTTGTTGTTCTCCTTTAATTCCCATAGCCTCTTTAGTATACTGCACATTTGATATACGTCCATCAAATCCTAATACAATTCTTGAAACCACATCACCCTGACCTATCCATGAACTACCATATTCATTATTTTTATCATTGCTGTCGCGCCTTTTTTGAATTTCACCCGGGATATAACATCCGAAAACTTGGTGAGAGCCATTTTTATTGTATCCTGCAACTAAAAGTTCGATCATATCCACTCCAGCAATACCTTCCTCTAATCCTCCTTGTGGATTTTTAAAGCTGAATGTGATGTTGAATTGCTTTTTTTCTAATTTTAATAGTTCACAACCCTTTACTTGTAAGTCATTTTTTATATTTTCAGCAGCCAAGTCCAATTGAACCTTCCAGTGATATTTTTCATTGAAAAGGCTATGGAGTTTAATAGCAACTTCCTCAACGTCCAGTTTTTCTATTTTAGACCCTCTTTTAAATTCATCTATGAATTTACTAAGATTTTTGAGAACTCCGTCTTCTTCCAAAAATGCAAGTCCGGTTATCCCAACACCGATTCTGCTGTTTATTTGGAAAAGTTTCATAGCATTATCGCTTCCTATGCGTGCCATTCCCTTCAAATTTCTGTATGTCTGTCTGCTGTCAGCAGCAAGAACTATTCCTTCCGGTGTTGTAGTATTTATTACGAGTGACATGATCCATCTCCTAACTCAATATTCTGTTTAAAGTTATCCCTTTCTTTGTAATTATATTTTATAGAAATAATTTTTATTATTATATGGAATGATTATATCATATCTGTGTATAAGAAGAGTTTCACCAGAAATAGGGAATTAATCTATATTTTACTTTAATTTTATAATCTAAATATCCGTCTAGTTCTTCGATCAACATCTTCTCTTCATCGATAAATATGGACAATAAATATGAATGAAAGGAATAATCCTATTATTACACTATACAGATCCCATAATCAATGGGGCTCCTAAAAATAATATCATTCCTACCAAATACATTGGATGCTTTATAAATCCATATGATCCTGTTGATACTATGTTTTGATCAATAGGGGATTATATTCTGACTCGTTGAGATACAAAGCTATTGTCCTTAAATGATCTTAGTAATAGAAAAGCTGAGCCTATTAATAAAATAATTCCAATTAATTCTAAAGCTAACGGAAAGTTAACTGTCCAAACAAATCTCTGTGATCTAACGGCATAACTAAATACCAGAATATAAAACTAGGTAGTAAGATGTAAATAAAATATTTATCATATCCCTTCCCTCCACTAGTAATCTTTTAATGCGGTTCTTCAAAAAATCTGGGGGTATAACGGTAAAGATAGAATATGATGATAAAAGACAATATTAAAAACCATAAACTGAATATCCGCCCTTAATTCCAGTACCAATTACTAGAAATACCTAGCAGAGTAGCTGGAAATTTAAAAACATAGATAAAAATTAAAAATGTTTTTAATATTCATTTTTCTGATTTTCCATAAATAAATACTCCAATTTAATATTTCCTGCTCATGGAGGGAGTATGAAATATAGTTTCAACTAATTTAAATAACATTTCTTCTATTTTTAAAAAATTATAAAAAAGTTAGATATAATAAATAAGCCAAATAATAAGAATAAAAGTTATTTTGTAGGATATAACAAAGTAATATTAATTTATAAGAAACATCTTTGCAATTATCGTATGTATCTCTTACTAAATACCCTTTATATGCCAATTAAAGAACTAAAAATAACGAAATATAGGATGAGAAATGATAATAAAATTTAGAAAATATGATCTGATAACGATCATATAAATTGGAAATTTGTTAAAATATAATTATTTTAGAATAAATAAAAAGAGTAATGTGCAATATTTTTGCTATCACTATATAGAGCTACTTATCAGATTTCCAGATTTGATGTAAGAATCAAGTTTTTGACTAATGTGTTGATATATTTCTTTAGTTACTCCTACACTCCTAATAAAATCGTTAGAATATTTAATATCTCCTCTTCGTGGATTATCCTGTCTCATTACGTACATACATATGGCTGTTATGATCATTAGCGGATCTGTTTTTCTTCCTTTCCCTCCACGATAAAGTTTCCTGAAATCTATTTTAGATATTATTTCCCTTGCCCTGTCTTTTTGACCTCCACCGGCAGGTAATAAAACTTCATCTCCTTCTTCTCTTTTGGTTAAAACCATTGTAGGGCTGTGGCCTGTCATCATGAAGTTACTTGCAACTATGCTTAGTTGTGCAAGTTTTTCATTTAAACGGAAGTCTTCATCTACTGTTTTTTGATTGTAGGGCTTGAATTTTTTATATTTTTTTATTTTATTATCTAGCCTGTCTATTTTTGATTTATCATCTAAAAAAATATGTTTACGTTTTTTCAAATTTTATCCCCTGAATACTATCTTTTTTAATATTTTAAGATTGCAAGATTTATAAGGTTAGTGGATTCATAAATCTTGATTTTAAATAATGAATATAGTACTTAATGTCAACATAATAGGATGGGAATGAATTCTTATGAATAATTTAAGAATATTTAAAGATAAATATCAAAAATAATCCATTATAAACCTTTTAAATCACGATTGGTCCTATAATCTCCCCTAATAAACTCATTACTTTTTAAAAAAAATCTCCATAACCTATCTTTATACTCTTCTGCATAATCAATATTTATTCTTGGTGTAGCTACAATTTCTCTATTAACGTCTGATGAGCTGTTTGATAAAATATATAATTCATTACCACACAAATCTATTCCTTCATAAGGCTCTAAAGCTCTTATGAGTACTGCTTCAGACATATTCTCTTTTTGCGTTACAACATTAAAACAATAATTATTACCATATACTTGAAAAACATAATCCTCCATTTTTAAATAGAGGGTCCATTTTAGGGGTGTGTCGACATTTATATGAATGCGTTCCTTTATCATTTAGGCCATTATATGCTTCTACCTCCACAATTTGGCCTTTGGTAATGCCATCTGGAGTTTAGTGTACTAAATAACAGCCTAATAATTCTTTGCAACTAGTATTGTGTCTCTAGTATAGAAAGATCTTTCTAATTTCATGAATTACTCACTATATAAATCTGAATATCTGAAACAATCTACTAGGTGGTCGTTTACCATGCCTACAGCTTGCATGAAAGCGTAACATATTGTTGGGCCAACAAATTTGAAACCCCTCTTTTTTAAATCACGGCTCATGCTTTCAGATTCTGAAGTGGATGATGGTATTTCTTCCATCTTTTTCCACCTATTTTGTTTAGGTTTTCCGTCTGTGAATTTCCAAATATAACTATCGAAGCTTCCATATTCTTTTTGGATTTCCAATAATGCTGCAGCATTAGTAACAGCCGAGCGAATTTTCAGCTTATTGCGTACTATACCTGAATTTTCTCGTAATTCTCCTATCTTATCTTCGTTGTATACTGCTACTTTTTCAGGTTCAAAATTATCAAATGCTATCCTATAATTATCCCGTTTCTTAAGTATGGTTGTCCAGCTTAAACCTGCCTGCGCACCTTCTAACACCAGAAATTCGAAAAGAAGAGCGTCATCATGAACAGGAACACCCCATTCTATGTCATGATATTCAATCATTAACTGATCTTTATTTACCCAAGGACAGCGTATTTTCATGCATTTTTATTTATTTTTAACATAATATTTATTTTACCTTAAGAATTGTAATTAATGAAAAAAATGTTAAATAAAGACTTTGATTTAGATATCAATTTAGTTTAATAAATTTTATAAATTCTTAAATTCATATATTAAACAAATGTAAATGGATTTTTTTAAAGTTCTGGGGGTATTTAACTTGTTAAAATCAAATGATAGTGAATTAGACTTATTAACCGATATGAATAGTGTTTTAGTTTTAGTTGATTATCAACCGACAATGATAAAAAGTATAGCTTCAGGAGATAAAACAACTATTAAAAAAGCAGCCGTTCTTGCTGCTAAAGCTGCAAATATTTTGGATGTACCGGTTGTTTTATCATCAATCAATCCTAAAAGCAATGGGGATGTCTTTCCAGAAATTAGAGAACTCTTTCCAGAGCAAGAGATATTTGCAAGGAAAGTTCCAAGTTTTGATGCCTTTGAAGATCAGAGTACTTATGATGCTGTTAAAAAAACAAATAAGAATAAATTAGTAATATCTGGTCTGTGGACAAGTATGTGTTTCACATATACAGCGCTTCATGCTGTTAAAGAGGGATATGATGTTTACGGATTAATAGATGCTGCTGGTGATTCCACTATAGATGCTCATAATTATGGTGTTANNTGGTGTTATCCCAATTACACTAGAATCATTAGTTTCTGAATGGATGCATGATTGGGATAACCCAAAATCTGGAAAATTAGTAGAAGAAGTTTATTCCAAGTATGGGGCAATGATTGGACTTCATTAATGTATTTTAGAACCGTACAAGAATTCCCCTTTTCTTTAGGTGTTCCTTTACTACTTGTACAGGGTATTCATTAAAATGGAATATACTTGCTGCTAGAGCAGCATCTGCTTTTCCAATTTTAAATGCATCGTATATATGATCTGGGTTACCGACACCACCAGAGGCTATTACAGGAATATCTAGGTTTTCGCTCATTGTACGAGTAAGTTCAAGGTCGTATCCATCTTTTGTACCATCACGGTCCATACTTGTTAATAATATTTCACCGGCTCCTCTTTTCTGGCATTCAATTGCCCATGATATGGCATCAATTCCTGTAAATTCACGCCCACCGTAGATACTACAATCAAACCAGCAATAACCCTTTTCAGTCTCAATGATTATTTTATCAGAATTTTCTTTAGGATTTTCGACATATCTTCGTTTGGCATCTATGCCTATGACACAAGCCTGTGATCCTACTACTTTAGATGCTTCATTTATAAGATTAGGATTTTGAATGGCAGCAGTGTTAGTAGAACATTTATCTGCACCAGCTCTGAGCATATTAACATAATCTGCAGGTTTTCTAATACCTCCTCCTACACAAATAGGCACAAAAACATTCTCTGTTGTGGCTTTAATCACTTCTGCCATAGTTTCCCTTCTTTCATGAGAAGCGGTTATATCGAGAAATACAATTTCATCTGCACCATCCTCGTAGTACTTTGTTGCAAGTTCAACGGGTTCACCCGCGTATCTTATCTGTTTAAATTCAACTCCTTTAACTACCCTACCATTAGGAATGTTAAGATCGCAGTCAAGACATGGTATAATCCTTTTTGCCAGCATTTTTACCCCATTAAAGTTTATTACAAATGAATTTTTTTTATTAGAATTAATTGTTTAAGTTGATATTTTATCTTATAACATAACCATTTTAAGTAGTAAGATCAAAAGTTTGATGTTGTTGCTACAAATTTATAACANNGGGCCTGTAGTCTAGCCAGGAATATGACGTGGGACTTCGGATCCCAAGGTCGGGGGTTCAAATCCCCCCAGGTCCGCTAATTTTAATATTTCTATTATTTGCTTAATTAAACTCTAATTCTCTTTTCACTTAATTTTAACAAGTTAAACAACATAAAATCATCAAAAACTTTAAGTTCCTTGAAGGTATAATATTTTAACAATTGTTAATGATGATATTATAATATTTAAATAAAATTTTTTTTCTTTTAAATATAAAATATGTTAAAGGAAAAAAAATTCATATATAAGGTGAAATAATGGATAAAGAATCATTACCAACCGTTTTTATATCTCATGGACCACCTACTTTATTGTTGGAGAATATTCCAGCTAGGGAGTTTTTAAAGGATCTTGGAAAAACTTATAGAAATATAAATGCAGTGCTTTGCATATCTGCACATTGGATGACTTCAAAACCTACTGTTAATGCTATTCAAGAGAATGCTACCATACATGACTTCTATGGATTTCCACCAGAACTCTATCAAGTGGAATATCCTGCATTGGGATCCCCTGAACTGGCTCAAAGAACAGCTGATCTAATAAATAATAATGGTTTTGCTTGTGAAATTGATTACACACGCGGATTAGATCATGGTGCATGGGTTCCAGCTATGTTGATGTTCCCAAATTTAGATGTACCAGTATTACAACTTTCAATACAGCAACACATGGATCCAGAGGCACATAATGAGTTAGGTAAGGCTATAGAATCCTTAAGGCATGAAGGAGTATTAATTCTGGGCAGTGGGGGAGCAGTCCACCCTTTAGGGTACGTTCCACTAAGACCGGGTGCTAAAACAGATCAATGGGCTTATGATTTCGATTCATGGCTCACAAAATCTGTTACACAGGGTGATTATTCTGCTTTAATTAATTACAGTAAGGTAGCACCTTATCCTGAAAGGGCCCATCCTTATCCGGACCATTATATGCCATTAATCACTACACTGGGTGCAGCAGGTGAATGGGCTAAAGGTGAGGTGATTCATCATAGTTGGTTCTGGGGAGATATGGGAATGGGTGCGTATGAATTCAAAATTAAATGATATTTTATTATTAAATAAAGAAGTCATAAAAATTTAAAGGGACTATAAAAATGACATCAGATAAGAACAAACCTAAAATAAGAATAATGAAAGATGGGCCTTACATAGTTTCAGGAGGAGTACCACTTATTAAACAGGGAATAGGTACAGATGACGAAGGTAATTCTTACCAATGGAGTATGGAAGTCAAATATCCTTTAAAGGATAATTATTCACTTTGTAGGTGTGGAAAATCTAAAAATAAACCATTTTGTGATGGTACACATTTAAAAATTGAATTTGATGGGACTGAAACAGCAAGTAAGGAACCTTATATGGATAGAGCTGTTGAAACTGAAGGACCGGTTCTGACATTAACAGATGTATGGCCATTATGTGATCATTCACGATTCTGTCAACGTGCTGGTGGTATAAGGGATTTAATAGTAAAATCGGATGATTTTAAAGCTAGAGAACTGGCCATTGAACAGGGAAAAAATTGTCCATCTGGCAGGTTAGTTGTGTGGGATAAAGAAACGGGTAAGCCATTAGAACCAGAGTTTGAACCTTCCATTGTAATGGTACACGATCCTCAGAAGAAATGTGAGGGTCCTATATGGGTAAGGGGAGGAATACCAATAGAATCATTTGATGGAGATCTTTACGAAGTTCGTAATCGTGTAACTCTATGTCAATGTGGTAAATCTGAAAATAAACCATTTTGTGATGGTAGTCATTGGATTTCAAAAGAAAAATTGGTAGAATGGAGACTTAAATGGGATAAAAAAGAAGATTAACTTTTTTTTACTCCATTCCCCTTCTAAAACAATATCAAATTTTCTAAATTTTGGGGCGCTAAATATTTAAAGGAATAATGTTTTTTTTAAAAGAAATTAATCTCTTACAATAGCTTCCTTAAAGAATGGGGGTATTAAATCCCTGTACATTCGTCCTGTCATTAACATTCTTATGTTACTGTCTAGAATGTAGGTTTCACAGTAGTCATCTTCTGCGCGCATTCCTCTTCCATATGCTTGTACAAGAGTCATCACAGTTTTATAAGCATACCATTTAGGGTCTTGTGCTTTCCTATTTTTTATCTGTTGATCTCCAAGGTATGGGAATGGTATTTTGTAAATAACTTGAAACTGGCACTTCTCATATGGAAGGTCAACACCTTCGCTCATTGAAGGACTCACTAACACTAAAGGCTCTTTACTTTTCTCAAAAAGGCGTAGCTTATATTCTCTGTCTGTACTTTTATGATCCATGAGTCTTTTATCTTTAATATGTTTCATAATATACTGTTGACATTTGTAATTGTGGGTATGAATCAATCCCTTCTCATATTTGTGATGTTCTATTATTTTTTCAAGTATAGGGATAGTTTTAGGAGCTGTACGTTTAATTGCACGCTGTGACATGGGCCCAACAGTTTTAAGATGGACCGGACGTTCTGATGCTGGGAAAGCACTTTTAATACTTAAATAATATACTTCTTCAGGGTTTATTCCTAACCATTTACAGAAAAGTTCTTGATCTAAAATTGTGGCACTCATGAAAAGACAAACATCAGCATATTTAAAGAGTCTATCTTTGGCATAAACGTCTATATTAAGTGGTTTGAATGTAATTCCTCCATCAGCCCCATCGACAACCCAATTTTTAGGATTTTCCTCCATGTTGGCCAAGAGTTCACTTAATCGTAGTTTTGTTCTATTTATCCTATCTGCCTTGTTTTTTGGCATTTTTGTAAGACTTATGTCTTTGTAATCTTGGTAGAGGGACTGTATGAAAATTGTCCATTCCTTGGGATCAGAATAAGACATCATACTTCGAGGTATGCTCTTTTTCACATCTTTTTCAAGCATTTTGTTGGACAAATGAACTTCCATTCTGCGCATCAACTTATCTTCTATGTTGTGGGCCTCATCAAGTATCATGAGGTTCCTTTTGCCGAAATGTTGCACATAAGCAAGTTCTAAAAGTGCATAATCATAATTCATAAGTGTAATATCACTTTCAACAGCTCTAGATTTTTGATTCCAATAATTGCATCTTTCATTTGATCTAAAATATATTGGAGTACCATGTGCATCGTTGAAAGCGAACATTCCCTCTACAGAGGGAGATTTGGTAATTCCAAAATCACATACAAAATTTTGAGAACTTGGAACTGTTTGGCATGTTCCGGAATCGCATCGGTCATCGAAGTCAGAATCCCTGCATGTGAAGTTTCCACGGCCTTTAACCATAGGATATTCAAATTCTACAGCATATTGTGCCTGTAATTGTTTAGTCATTGTCAATATATAAGCTGGTTGATAAATATTTGCCAATGTAGTTCCAATAGCAGATTTTCCCGTTCCAGTTCCTGCCTCTAGTATAATGTAACGATAACCATTATCTATTGCATCTTTTATTCTGGTAATAATCTCAAATTGACCATTACGAGGTTCCGAAAATGGGAAATTTTCAATAATCTCTTCATCCACATCTGGATACCTTTTTTTAAATTCAGAAACATTTGGTTTAGATATTCTGGTACTGATATATCCTTTATTACCAATTTTATTGCAAACGCAACGTGCTTTTATCATTCCACACTTTTCACAAAAGAAACCGCTTTCCATAGAGACTTATATTTATTGATGGTGGTATAAAAATGAAACCTTCATATTCTATTTACAAAAATAAATAATAAAAAGATACCTTTAAAAAAGGTCTCATCCAAAGTTCAAATAGATTTGTAAAGGAATATTCTCACAGATTAAATTTTAAACTTATTAAAAATTATAATTATTGATCTTAAATTAACAATCCAATTAAAACAATTATAACGGGTGTTTTTTAGCATGAAACGAGGAAAATTTTTTGGAATTGGTGTTGGCCCTGGCGACACAGAACTTTTAACAGTTAAAGCAGCTAAACTTCTTACAAAAATTGATGTAATCTGTTCGCCCAGATCTGCAGAATCTAAACGCAGTTTAGCTCTATCTATAGTGCAACCAATTTTAGATGATAGAGATGATGATTATGAAATTTTAGATCCTCTTTTCCCGATGATAGAGGATAAATTAGCCCTCAATACCTACTGGAATCAGGCTGCTGAGATAATTGCAAAGAAATTGGTTCAAAGTAAGGATGTAGGTTTCATAACATTAGGTGATCCAACAGTTTATAGTACATTTTCATATGTTGCCAAAAGATTGAAGGAGTTGGACTTTGAAATTGAAATAATTCCGGGTATAACTTCTTTTACTGGCTGTGCAGCGGCTGCAGGAATTTCTTTAGCCGAGAAAGACGAAATTGTTGTTATTGTTCCAAAGGTTGATGATAGGTTAGCTAGTATTTTGGAATATGGTGATACATTTATTATTATGAAAACTTCAAGACATTCTGAAATCCTTGAAGAAATTGTTAGTAAAGATAAACGTGATAAATCAATTATTTCGGTTCAAAATTGTAGTATGAATGATGAAAATGTATTTGAAGGGTTTTCTAAAGATAAAAAATATTTATCTACCACCATTATAAAATTCGATAAAATAACTAAATAAATATAATTTATTATTCTGTTATAGGTTTCAAGTTTTATTTAATAATGAAACAACAGTAGTCATCACCTTTTGCAAAGCATTTAACTTCTTCTACATTAACATCTTTAGACAAATGTTCTGAGAAAAGGGCTTCAAGTATACCTGAGTCGAATGCACAGGCTGATCTACCTATCTTTGGCAGATCTTCACATTCAAAGCAGTCATATGCCCTAATAGTAAGTGGCTCGAGTTTTTCAATTTTTAAACGGCCGAGCTTATTTTTTTGCCAAAATTCTGCGATTTTATTGACCATGACCTCTGTTTCAGGATCTTTTAATTTTTCATAGAATGTTGAACCCACTTTAAACCCTGCATTATGTAATATTGGATCGATATTAAACCCTTCTTCCATCAGCGCTACTCTTATGGTTCTGAAGATGAACCTAAAGAATTCGAACGGATCATTTGATTTAATCACATTTTCACTGATATAATTATCCATTTCCTTCTTAAACTCATTTTCACGGGACAATCCACCAATGTAACTTGATTTAATGAAGAATAGTTTACTTCTACCATCTAAGGGATTTGGTCTTGATTCTATTATTCCACTATCAACAAGGTCATGCAAATGGGCTGATATTGTAGCTTTGGATTTTCCTGTTATTGCTACAATTTCTGCCCCATTCCTCTCTTTCTCTTCAAGAATCGATAATATCTGAGTTTTTACAGGGCTATCAATGATATTAACACCAGTTTGTGTTCCAAATATTTTTATCTGGTTATTAGTTTTATTTTTTTGGGTTTTTTCATTGTTCATAAATCAAACATCCAAGTTAGAGTTGTTAAAACAAATATATAATGGTTCGTATTGGTACGAACGTAACATTTATATAGGACCTGTTCGTATAACACCATACAACATACGGTTCGTATTGGTACGAACCAGATATGTGGAAATTGTCATATGAAAAATAGGAGGGTTAACATGAAAGCAGAAGCAATGAAAATGAAGGAAGGAGTTTACTGGGTAGGAGTTTTAGACTGGGATATAAGGACTTATCACGGTTATACATTGGATGGAACTACATACAATGCTTATCTCGTATTTGGTAAGGATAAAGTTGCATTAATTGATAACACCTACCATGGAAAATCTGATCAAATGTGGGGTAGGATTGAAGACGCCTTCAAGAAAGAAGGAAGAGAAATGAAAGTAGATGTGATTATCCAGAACCATATTGAAAAGGATCACAGTGGAGCACTACCCGAAATACATCGCAAATTCCCTGAAGCACCAATATATTGTACAGAAGTGGCAGTTGAAGGGTTAAAAAATCATTATCCTTCACTCGAAGAAGCTGAATTTATAGTAGTGAAAACAGGAGATGCTCTCGATCTTGATGGGGCAACATTAGCATTTTTAGAAGCACCATTACTCCACTGGCCTGACAGTATGTTCACATTGTTAGTTGAAGATGGAATTCTATTCTCAAACGATGCATTCGGTCAACATATTTGTTTCCCACAGAGATACGACCATGAAATTCCTGAATATGTACTTATGGATGCAACCAAAAAATTCTATGCCAATTTAATAACCCCTCTCTCAAAACTTGTCCTTAAGAAATTTGAAGAAGTAACCGAACTTGGACTTTTAGACAAGATAAAAATAATAGCTCCATCACACGGACAGATATGGACAGATCCAATGAAGGTTATAGGTGCTTACAGTGCTTGGGCAACTGGACAATGTGAAGAGAAGGTAACAATCGTCTACGATACAATGCACGGTTCAACACAAAAAATGGCCCATGCAGTCGCAGAAGGTGCTATTAGTGAAGGTGCAAATGTCAAAGTTTATTATCTTCATGAAGATGAGAGGAGTGAAATTGTAAAGGATATATTGGACAGTAAAGCAGTTGCATTTGGAATTCCGACCATATACGATGAACCTTTCCCAAGTGTTGGGGATATAATTTATTACCTCAGGGGTCTGAAGTTTAACAGAACCGGTATAAAAAGAACTGCAATAACCTTTGGTTCCATGGGAGGAAAGGGCGGAGCACCACATATATTAAGAGAAGACCTTGAAAAATGTGGATTTGATGTTAAAGATGAATATGAAATCTATTACGTACCAACAGCTGATGAACTTGAACGATGTTATGAGATGGGAAGAAAACTCGTTAAAGGGTGATTAAAAACATCTCTATTTAATTTTTTTGATAAAAGTGGATATTTGGAGGGATAATGATGGAATTAATAAACGAACACAAAATAGGCGTATGTAAAGGTACTGAACTAGAAAAGGATGTAAAAGCGAACTTTGAGGGAGAATGTGCTGAAGTGGGAATGTACCTAGCTATGGCACGGTTGGCTCAAAGAGAAGGACTTCCTGAAGTGGGAGAAGTTTTAAAGACTATTGCATTTGAAGAAGCCGGTCATGCTGCAGTATTTGCCGAGATGAATGGTGTTATATCTTCATCACTTAAAGAAAATCTTGAAACGATGCTTGAAGGGGAAACAATGGCTAACAACGAGAAAAAGGCATCTTCTAAATTAGCTAAGCTTGAAAATATATATCCTGCCCATAACTTCTTCGATGAAAGTTCTAAGGATGAAGCAAGACATGCACGTATGTTGAAAGGATTACTAGAAAGATATTTCTAAAATCTTTCTATTTTTCCTTAAGTATACCACAAAAAAAAATATAATTAATTAAATTAAAAAATTGTATTATGAAATTTTTTTTAGAGTCAATTATCCATATGGTTGTTATATATCATCTATTCCTTTTAAAATATATAAAATAAAGAAAATATCATTTCCGGGCATTAATTTTCTCAATAACATTTTCAGCAGCCAGTACTATGGGATCAACAACCATTGAAACAGGTGGAGCATATGAAAATTCCATCTCTGTAAGCTCAGCACATTTAACTCCTTTGGCAATTGCCAAGGCCATTGTATCAACTCTTTCTGCAACAGTTTCCTTTGCTATTATTTGACAACCTAAAATTTTGCCTTCTAGACTGCATAATATCTTGATATCAATTGGTTTACAACCGGGATAATATCTTGCCTTAGTTAATGCTTTACTCCTTCCTATAATCACATCTATATTGTTTAATCTAGCAGAGGGTTCTGTTAAACCAACAGCACCTATTTCTAGCTCTCCTATCACGGAAACAACCGAGTTTAAAACTGGACGAAAAACAGCATCTCTTCCAATAATATTTTTAGCAGCTACTTTTCCTTGGCGTACTGCAGTTGTTCCAAAGGGAGATACAGTTTTTTCTCCAGTTATTCCATCATAAACTTCAACACAATCACCAACAGAATAAATGCAAGGAATTGATGTTTCCATTCTCTCATTGACAGTGACTCCCATGTTACCAATGATGCACCCTGCTTGTTTTGCAAGTTCAACAGAGGGTCTTATGCCGGTAGATAAAATTACAAGATCTGAATCAATGTGTTTATCTCCAACAATAACCTCTTCAGCCTGTTTTGATCCTATAATTTTATTTAAAGCTTTTTCAAGAACAATATTCACACCTAAACTTTCTAGGTAATCCTGTACTTTAAGTGCCATATCTGGATCTAAAGACCTTGGGAGTATCTGAGGTAACATTTCAGTAACACTAACATCAATTCCAAGCTGTTTAAGTCCATAACCAATTTCTAGACCAATAGCACCAGCACCCACTACAACTGCTTTCTCACTATGTTCAGCCCATTTCTTAATTTTTGCCCCATCTTCAATGGTTCTGACCTTGAAAACTCCCTTTAAACCTGTTCCTTCAACGGGTGGTATGAATGGTGATCCACCGGTTGCAATAACCAAATAATCATAATATAGAATATCTCCAGATTCCTTTTCATTCATATTTTGGGGGTTATTTGAACGATATTTCACAAATTTTCCTGAAGATACCACTTCAAAGACTTCAGAATCAGTTATAATGTTGATACCTTGTTCGCCATAGTATTCTGGTGTGTGCATGACGATTTCATCGAAAGATTCTATTTCTCCGCCTATAACATATGGAATAGCACATTGGGAGTATGCAACCTGGTTTTCACGTGTTATGACTGTTATTTCAGTTTTATCAGAATATTTTCTTATATTTGAAGCAACGGTTAAACCACCTGCACCGCTTCCGATTATAACAACTTTCATATTGTTTACACCATTTTCAAACTATTTTTTGTCATTTTAAAACATTTAATTCTAAATTTCTAAAAAAATTCTAAAAATTTAAAAAATAATGTTATAAAGACAGTTGTATCCCCCTTGCTAAACTGTAGATTATTACAAATGCTATTAACAGAATCAAGAAATAGGATAATGGGGTCACTATTTTACGTACAACGCTTTCAGATAATTTATAACCAAGGAGTTCTTCTAATAATAACCCACCGTCTAATGGTTTCGCTGGAAGAAGGTTGAATATTCCGACTGAGAAGTTCAAGAGGAAAATCCAGAAAAATAACTGCTGAAGTGAATAAATAAACCATGGAATTTGGGTACCAACAGTTTTTGCAACATTGTTGTTAACGAATTCTTGTTGCATGGCCCTTATACCAATATAACCTTTAGATGAGTTGTCTGGATTGGCTATTGTCTTAATTGTATAATTTCCAGAAGTTGTTTGTAGGGTTATATTTTCCCCTATTTTGAGTTGACTAAAAACTACCTCTGCATTGGAAAGTGTTGTAGTATCTACTCCATTAATACTCTGAACAATTGTTCCTTGGGGTAGTTTTCCATATGCAGGACTACCTGGAACTACGCTATATATCTGGACACCACCGTTATGGAATGTTGGAAATATTGGGCCCGTGATATTTTGTCCAAGAGTAGGTGTTTCTAAATGAGTTCCAGGTATAACAAAACCTGGAACACCAATAAATATGCTGCCTATTATCATCAAAGTGATAAACATGACTATTACGAAGGATATGGCTGCTAATATCAAATTGAAAATAGATCCTGCAGCGTAAATTCTTAATTTTTGAATTCTTTCAGAATTTTGGACGTCTTCTTCGTTTGGTTCAACAAAGGCACCAGGAAGTACGGCTAATAATAAAACACCTATTGAATCTATTTTAACTCCTTCAATCCTAGCGATTATACCATGACCAAATTCGTGTACAACTAAAACTGTCATTAATCCTATTATACCATAGCCTAATGGTATAAGTACGGGCGAACCTGGAATATCTACTCCAGGTAATACTAGGGACAATTGTGGGTTTGTAAATGTTGATGAAAGTGTAGATAATATGAGATACACGACAAGTATCATGAAGAAGAACGATACAAGTATACCTATATTCATGATGAGTCTCCAAGATCTAGGACTTTTCATAGCTACAGAATCTATAAAGTCCCGTAATCTTTTGGTTCTTCTCATAATTATGGGCCCTTCAATGTCAATTTTCAATCTATCTTTAAATAGAAGGGCAACAACCCATATAATAATAAATGCAATAGCGTAATACCATAAAACGTTCAATGCCAAAGAATCACCTTTAATATATATTTATATTTTTAATTTTTATTAAATTGCTATTAGTAATATTGTTATCTATTAAATCCATTTATAAATCTTAAACTGTCAGTGAATCGTATGAAAGAACGTTACATTCCTCTCCTTCACCAATTCCTTCAATATTTTCTTCTATAATAATATAAGCGTTTGATTCTACCATTGATCTTATGATCCCTGAACCTTTAATCTTCAATGGTCTTACCATATTTAACTCTGTTTTTGCCCTTATATAATCTGTCCTTCCAAGACTTGAAGGGATCTTTCTCGAAGCAATTTTACGAATTATTTGGAGCTTATTTTCAATTCCCTGCATTTTATGAAGACTATTCCTCACAAAAACATCAGCTTGTACAATTGCTGCTACAGGATATCCTGAAAGCATAAAAACAGGTTTTTTATGTATAATCCCGAATCCGAATGGTTTACCCGGTCGTAATGCAACCCCATGTATCAGCACGTCGCCAATATTTTCTGTTACATCTACCACTACATCTCCTTTGCTAATTGCAGTACCGCCTGTAGATATTAAAGCATCATGTGTCTTAATTAATTTTTCAAATTCATTTTCAACAAGTTTATGACTATCAAAACAATGTACTACAGTGGGAATAGCCAATGCAGATTCTACTATGGCCTTAAATGTATAATGATTTGAATTTATAATCTCTGCTCCGTTTAATGATAGACGTGGCATTACCAGCTCATTTCCAGTAGTAATAACGGCTATTTTAGGCTTTTTAAAAACACTTATATTGTTATAACCTGCTGAAGCTATTAATGCAAGATCTTGAGGTCTTAAAATTTTTCCATTCCTTAAAACAACGTCTCCCTCTTTTATATCCTCACCCATAGAGGAGATATTTTCTCCAGGTTTTAATGTCATTTCAACTTCTAGATTATCTCCTTGGGAATTTGTATATTCCTCCATTACAACAGAATTTGCCCCTTCAGGTATTGGTGCCCCAGTTGCTATTCTTACAGCTTCACCATGTTTAACCAATTTATTTGAAACTTGGCCCGCACCTATTGTATCGATGATATTGAGTTTTGCAGGATTGGTCTCAGAAAATCCGAAGGTATCTTCGGCATGAATTGCATACCCATCCATTGCAGATCTTTCAAAAGGAGGTGAATTTAATTCTGATATTATATTTTCAGCTAGAACTCTTCTGTGAGCATCTTCAAGCGAAATTTTCTCAACACCAACATTTTTCAGAGAGGAATCTATAATTTTTTGGGCCTTTTTGACCGGCATAAGATTTGATAAGAACATTTTTTTTCTCGAGTTGAATTTATTTTGGAATTATTTCTAAGTTTATTCTCTAACTATAATATCTAATAAATTGATCCAATTATCAAGAAAATTAATTGAAGATTTCCATGTTTTTATTTACATCATTTAAATTAAAGAAACTGTTAATATTTCATAAGCATTACTTTAAAGTATGATCTAAAATCTATCAATCTTTAATAATAAACTGGGTGATCATATCCATTAACGACTTCATATCATTTGTCCTATATGCATGCAACATGCAGTGATAGGATCGCAAAATTCATCACTGTTATTAAAGCTAAGATATTACAACCAATAAATTTAATAAGTAACATATAGTCTTCTCAATAAAATTTATATATATTAAATGGTGGGGTTCGGTATGGGCTCAAATGAAGTTATGATAAAAATAGAATCTTTGACTAAATCATTCGGTAGGATTAAAGCACTAGATGATCTTAATATCGAAATAAAAAGGGGAGAACTCCTAGGAATAATAGGTCCTAATGGAGCAGGTAAAACAACTGCGATAAGGATGGCATGTTGTATACTTAAACCAGACTTTGGTGATATTAAAATTGATGGTATAAGCATCCATGAAGATCCTATAAGGATTAAATCAATGATTGGATATCTTCCTGAAGAACCTAATTTATATGAACGTTTTAAAGCTAAAGATCTTCTTAAATATTTTGCAGAACTATATGGAGTTCCAAAAAATGATATTAATAGAAGAATAGATGATCTGCTAGAACTTGTTGGAATGACAGAAAGAAAAGATGACAGAATAAATACATTTTCAAAGGGATTGAGACAGAGAATTAGTGTTGCAAGAGCTCTTGTTCACGATCCTGAAATAATAATACTAGATGAACCGACAATGGGTCTTGATCCTGCAACAGCGAACTCAATACGCGATTTCGTAAGGAATCTTAAAGGAAATAAAACAATGATATTATGTACACATTACATGGCAGAGGCAGATTCTCTTTGTGATCGTGTTGCAATACTTAACAAAGGCAAAATCATAGATGTAGGAACTCCAGATTACCTCAAATCCAAAATACACGGTGATGTGATCTTAAAAGTCAGAATTCAAAATCTTGATGTGATTAATATTTACAAAGAACAAATAATGAAATTTGCATCGGTTGCAGCAGTTGATTTTGTTGATGGAGAATATTTAATATCTTTAAAATACAGAAATGAGATGTCGGATATTGTTGACCTCTTTGGTAATAATGTAAATTCGATTAACACTAAAGAACCAACACTAGAGGATGTATTCATAAATACTGTTAAATGATTAATGAAATTCAACTTAAGTGTTATCATGAAATTCACTAGCATAACTAAGTGGGAGTTTAAGAACACCCTAAAAAGCAAGAAGTTCATGATGATCTTCTTTTTACAACTTTCAGTTCTCTTTTTAATGATAATTATCTTCAACTCATTTGTCACAAACATAGAATCAGATAATGGCATATCAATTACACCATCACTCAATGGATTTGCGTCCATGGATGTTCTGGATCAGAGTGGGTTAATTTCAAAATCTATTAATCCCATTATAAATGTCGTACCATTGTCTTACAATAGTTCATTGAATAACATTGCAGAGGGAAAAACTACAGGATTCCTCTATGTACCTGGAAATGTTGATCAAAAAATACGATTAGGACAGACCATCGATATGACAGTTTATTTGGACTCAAGCGATCCAAAAAGTAGTGTTGTAAGAGATGAAGTAAATTCAACTGCTCAAATAATATCTCAATCATATTCTAATACTCTATCTGCTTCTGCTGTACCTCAAAATACAACTACTCCCACTGTTAATCAGGAATCAACAGGAGAATCGTTACCTCTTCAAATTATAACAAAAGTCATGCTTGTTATCCTGCTATTTTTACCACTCTTGTTATTTGGAAATATGATCATTGACACCATTGTAGGTGAGAAGGAAAGAAAAACAGGTGAGATACTAATTGCAATGCCAATGTCCCAAGCCCAAATTATCATCGGTAAAAGCATGGCTGTTGTACTTACAATATCTTTACAAGTTGCAATGTGGTTAATCATACTTTTAATTGCAGGATTTCATATAGATAATCCTGTATTGGTCTTTATATTCATCTTCTTAACATCTATACCAATAATTGGGATTACATCTGTTGTAGCAGCATATTCTAAAAATTTTAAAGAAGCCGGTATTGGATTAAGCATAGCCTATATGGGAATAGTTGGATTTCTTATTGTACCCGTATTAATATACCTCTCAAGAAAATCATTTATAGCAAATATTTCCCCAATGACCATAGTGATGAGATTATTTTCGGGTGAATCCATATCATTGGTTGATTATGGTATTTCACTTGCAACCATTTTAATTGTGAGTCTAATTTCATATTGGATAGCAATTAAACTTTTCGAGAGGGATGATATAATATTCGGACCTAGACCGGGCATTTTAAGGCTTGTATATGATTTAATAACTTTTAAAAAGTTTTGAGTATTTACTGATCAACTAAAAATTAATTGATAAAACCTTAAATTAAAATTTAATATGATAAACTAAAAATTTGTAACATGTACTCAAACATCCAATTTACCCAAAAATCTATATATCTGGTGAAATTCAGTGGGATATTGATTAATATAATTCGAGAAATATATAATAAATAAATTAGATAAAAACTGGAAATAAAATGAAACTATCAGCTCTTACAAAAAAGGAAGGCCAAGATATTCTTAAAAATAAGATCTATCTTGGGGTGGTTTTTGTTCAAGTATTCATATTACTTGGAACATTTGGCATTGCACTAGCTACTTCCATTGCATCTGACCCTGCACTATTAGATCAGTATGGGGCTACATCTGCCCTTAAAGTGGGTGTTCCAGAGAATATCCAAGGATCCCAGTTAGAGTCTGATCTTGTGAAACAGAATCTAAATTTAACATATTACAAAAATGTCAGTGATGCACAAGAATTTCTTGGAACAACCCTTGTTGCGGTGGTTGGATTTAATTCTACTAACGGACAGAATTTAACAGTTAAAACTGATACATCGAATGTATTTTATCCAGTAGTGTCATCTAAAATAAATAAAGCTGTAAATGAGTATCAAACTCAGAAAAAATTAGCATCTTCAGGTTTAAACAATACTGAAATACAAAGAATTATGAATCCGGTTAATCTTCAAGTTGTTAACCTAAATGAGAATCATCCGGCTAATGTAGCCCTTGAAAGTTCTTATTTCATTGAAATAATGTATGGATTTATAGTTCCATTTATTTTGCTTCTACCATTTTTCTTGGCAAGCAATATTGTCACCGACAGTATTGTGGGCGAAAGAGAAAGAAAAACATTTGAAGTTCTTTTAATGACTCCAATATCCAGTTCTATGGTAATGCTCGGAAAAACATTGCCAATATTACTTTTTTCACTTATTCAAAGTGTTGCATGGATAATTTTATTGGATCTACTTAGAGTTCCAATTTATAATCCGTTATTGATGTTCATATTACTATTTTTCATGGGTTTGGGATTCATAGGTATAGGAATTCTTCTATCCATGTTTGTTGATAGTACAAAGGAAGCAAATTCAGCTATAACAATAATTCTGGTATTTGCAACTTTCATATTATTTATGCCTCTATTCATCAAGACACCCTATTTTACTCCAATCTTGAACTATATCCCTACTGTCATAATGGTAAAAATAGCTTCAACACCCAATATATCTTTTGATATCATTATTTCTGAATTACCAACTATTTTAATATCGATAATGATATTTGGATTTACAGTAAGATATTTCAGACGTGAAAGGGCAATTAGACTTTAAAACAAAAAAAAATTTGAAGAAAGATTTGGAAAAAATCCTATAAAACCCCTTAAATAACTGTAAATGAAGTATTTTTATAGAATTTTTACAACCAATATATTACTATACTAATTGCTAGGGCTGAGATAATGGGTACGGGAATGTTATCATCTATAGGGCTGTATGCTTCTGTTATTGTTCCAACCAAAGCACCAAACAATACTGGTAATACTGGTAGTAAAGTCAGTGCACTCAAAAAGCTCACGAAAAAAAATGCTAAGCTACCTTCAAAACTTTTTAAAGATTTGAATGGTAATTTATGCTTCCCATATTTTGTACCTACTATTGTTGAGGCAGAATCTCCAAGTATAAGCATTAATATTCCAGCATCAGCAATTGCCATGTTGAAGCTGAATATATATAGGGTGCCTATAATTCCAATAAAAAAGTACAAAAATCCACGTTCATCATCCTGTCTCTTGCAACTTGTCAGCATATCTGAAAAAATTGGGATATGATAATATTTATCCAGTATAAAAACCATTTCGGACAATACGAGTATTATTATGCATAGGAATATCAATACTTGTGGATTTAAGAATATTCCTAACACCAGTATGAAAATACCTGATGCATGAATAATCTGCCGTAGTATTTCCCTATCCATAACATCAGGCCATGAATTTTTCTATTATTCCTTTATAAGATTTTTTAAGTTCTTCAACATCTACAGCAAATTGATCTTCTATTACTAGAGAATCTCCTTGAACTTCTCCTATAATTGCAGATGGAACAGCTATTTTTGAAAGAACTTCCTCAACTGAATCCTTTTTAATGGTGATTAAGTAGCGGCCATGGGATTCTGAGAAGAGTACGGTAGATAAAGTAAGATCACCCTTTACAGGAATTTTTTTTATATCTATAACTGCACCTAAATTTCCAGAAATTGACATTTCAGATAATGCAATTCCTAAACCTCCTGATGAACAGTCATGTACAGCTGTTATATTTCCATTTTCATCTTCTCTAATAAGTTCAAGAACAGATTTTCCTGCATTATATTCTTCATCCATAAATACTTCAGGAGCTTTCCCCTGAACAAGGCCGTAGATAGATCTATGATACTCCGAACCATCAAGTTCAGGACGGGTTTCACCAATTATAACAACCATGTCACCATCATTTTTAAATTCTGAAGTTCTAATATCTTTTATATCCATTTTACCTGCTACTCCAATAACAGGTGAAGGGTTTACTGTTACTCCTTCAGTTTCATTGTAAAAACTAACATTACCGCTGATAACTGGTGTGTTGAAACGTCTTGCAATTTCTGACATTCCTTTTACACACTCATTAAATTGCCAAAGAACTTCTGGTTTTTCTGGATTTCCAAAATTAAGGCAGTCGGCTATGCATATTGGTTCTGAACCCATTGATATGACATTTCTTATTGCTTCAGCAACCGAACCAGCACCTCCATTGTAAGGATCTAGTTTGGTATGTATGCTGTTGCAGTCAGATGTAATAGTAAATGCAGTATTTTCATCAACACGGATTACTGCTGCATCATCACCGGGTTTAACTATAGTTTTTATTTGTACTTCATGATCGTACTGTCTATAAACCCATTCTTTACTTGCAATATTTTCTGAAGATAATAATTTAAGTAAAGCATCCTTAGGATCGATATCTTCAACAACAACATATTCTTCATCAATTATCGGTTTTTTAAGTTCTCTTTTTGCTACAGGTGGGTCTGCAAGCAACTCAGATGGAACATCGGCAAGAATTTCACCGTTTAATGTTGTAACAAACTGGTCACCTTTAATCACTTCCCCCACTACCGCAGCAGGAATTTCATATTTTTTAAATACATCCATTAATTCCTCTACATCTTCTGGATGAACAACAAAAACCATTCTCTCTTGAGATTCAGACAACATTATTTCATAGGGGGTCATGCCTTCTTCACGTAGGGGTATTTGGGTAATTTCAACCGTTGCTCCGTTACCACATTTTGCAGCCAATTCAGAAAGGCAGCAAGTGAGTCCACCACCACCAAGATCCTTAAGACCTTGTACATCAACTCTTTCAAGAGCTTCGAAGGTTGCTTCCATGACTTGTTTCTTGGTAAATGGATCTCCTATCTGTACAGCAGGTCTACTTTCCAATTCTGAAGTTGTTGTAAGTTCTTCTGAAGCAAATGTAACTCCATGTATTCCATCTCGTCCAGTTCTACCGCCCATAAGCACAAAGACATCTCCAACATTTGGAGCTATACCCCTCACTATTGAATCTTTTCGTACAATTCCCGCACATAAAACATTTACAAGTGGATTCGATTTGAAGTTATCATCAAATTCAACTTCACCACCAACTGTTGGTATTCCAACTCGATTTCCATAGTCTGATATTCCTTTAACAACATATTCAAATAGATAACGTGAGCGTTGGTCTTCGAGATAACCAAAACGTAACGAGTCAAGGAGAGCTACTGGCATTGCCCCCATGGAGATGATGTCACGTATGATCCCTCCAATTCCTGTTCCGGCTCCTCCATATGGTTCAATTGCTGATGGATGATTATGGCTTTCCATTCCTATTACCAATGCCAATTCATCTGTAATTCCAACGATACCTGCATCGTCTCCAGGTCCAATTATAACATTTTCTCCTTCATTTGGGAAAAGTCCTAATATGGGACGGCTGCTTTTATATGAGCAGTGTTCAGAGAACATTATATCCAGCATTCCATATTCAAGAGAATTGGGTTCCCTTCCAATCTCATCTTCTATATATTCGAGTTCTGTGTCTGTTAAAGTCATTTTATCACGTCTGGAAATGCACTTTGTTTAATTTATATGTTTTCCATAATTTTTATATTATACTATTTAATGAAAAATTTCAGATATTTGAGATAACCTTCATAATTTTTTTCTCTAACAAAAATTTCTATTTATTATGCTTTAACAATACTGATACTGAGGTTATGGTCTTCTATCTTCCAATCCTTAGTATAATCTCCTTCTTCTGATCCAAAATGGAATTTATCAGCCCGTACTTCGTGTGATATAAAATCAACGAAGTTTTCTATAATATCTCGGAAATTGTCACTACAATTAACAAAAACTTCTATGTTGGCTTCAACATCTAGATCTAAATCTTTCCTCATATCTTGAACCCTTCTTATAAGTTCACGTGCCATGGCTTCAGAAAGTATCTCTGGAGTTAGTGTTGTGTCAATGAAAACATTTCCACCTTCAAAATCACTGCTTGCAACATTTTCTGGAAGTTCAGTTTCAAATACAATATCCTGAGACTCAAGGGTAATTGTTTTATCTTCCAGCTCCACAACGTAAACTCCATTAGACTCTAATTTTTCTATGATCCTAGCACCATCATCTTCCGCTAGTTTTGATGCTACTCTAGGCACGTCTTGTCTTAGTTTAGGGCCAAGTGTTTTCATGTTAGGCAGTGCATTTATTGTTATATTCTCAAATTTATCTGATGAAACAACATCTTTAGTGTTTGCTTGTTCCATTATAACATTTTTAAGTGATTGTGCAGCGTTTAAAACGTTTTTATCTTCTGAAACTATTATAATTTCCCTGACAGGCCACCTCAATTTGTATCTTGCAGCATCACGTGCCCTTGCACATGCTTCTATAATTTCTCGAACAATATCCATATTAGATTCTAGTTCCTTGTCTATTTGTTCTTCATTGAACTCCCAGTCTAGCATATGTAGACTCAGCGGATAACTAGTTTCAACGGTTCTAATTAAGTTCTGATACATATCTTCTGTAACATGAGGAGCTATAGGTGCCATTGTTCTTATTAGTAGTTTAAGGGCATTATATAATGTATAATATGCTCCTAGCTTGTCAGGATCGTTCTTTTCATTCCATGTACGTCCTCTTATGAGTCTGATATACCATCTGCTTAGATCTTCAAGTATGAAGTTGTTTATAGCACGTGTGGCTTTGTGGAAGTATAGTGCTTCAAGAGATTCTGTTACCTCATTTGCCATTGAGTTTGCCCTTGAAGTGATCCAAAGATCCTCTTCGCGTAGATGGATATCTTCTAGTGTATACTCTGTTGGATCGAAGTTGTCTATTGACATGTAAGTGGTTGAGAATACATAAATATTCCACAGTATGTTGAACATTTTATTGATATTTTTGAGTTCGTCCCAATTAAATTTCAGATCTTCCCATGGTTTATTCCCCCATAACAGATAGAATCTTAGGATGTCAACTCCGTAAAGCTCAATCACCTGTTCTGGTTCCACAACATTTCCAAGTGATTTGCTCATCTTCTTCCCTTCTTCATCAAGGGTGAATCCATGCATTAAAACCTTTTTATATGGTGTACTGTCGTTAGAAATTACTCCACAACCTAGTTGTGAGTAAAACCAACCACGGGTCTGATCATGACCCTCTGTTATGAAGTCGTAAGGATACCATTCCTCGAAGAGATCTTTTTCTTCAGGATAATGAAGTGCTGCCCATCCTGCAATACCTGAATCTATCCATACATCCAGGACATCTGGTGTTCTCTTCATATTCCCACCACATTTACATTTGATGGTTATCTCATCCACATGCGGTCTGTGTATAAAATCGCCTTTTAGTTCCCCTTCAACCGAAATTGATTTTAATTCTTCTATTGAGCCTACTACTGTTATCTCATTACAATCTTCACATTCCCATATTGGTATTGGTATTCCCCAATATCTCTGTCTTGAGATTGTCCAGTCCCTAGCATTTTCAACCCAATTTCTGAAACGTTTTTCACCAGCCCATGATGGAACCCATTCTATTTTATCGAGTTCGTTTAACATTTTTCGTTTAACATCGGTAACCTTCAAAAACCATTGTTTAGTTGCCAGGTAGATGATAGGAGTTTTACATCTCCAACAGAACCCGTATCTATGATTGATAATTCCTTCTTTATACAGAAGGTCGTGTGTTTTAAGATCTTCTATGATATTCACGTCGGCATCCTTAACGAATTGGCCCACATATTTGCCTGCTTCTTCCATGAAAAGTCCAGCTTCATCAACTGGACAGAATATTGTTAGGCCATATTTTTTACCTATTTCAAAATCCTCAGGACCGTGACCCGGGGCTGTATGGACACATCCAGTACCTTCAGTTAATGTAACATGATCTCCAGGAATTACAATATGATTAAACCCTTTTTGGATGGGAATCTCATATGTAAGAGGATGATTATATTCTATTCCTTCGATATCCGATCCTTTAACCACCTTTAGAATTTCGTAACCTTTTTCGGTTTGATCACAATCGCACTGGCCATCGGGATGGTCATGATTAATCTCATTTAAAACAGAATCTACTAAGGCTTCTGCCATTATATAAACATCTTCATCAACCTTTACATAGGCATAATCAAAATCAGGATTTACACAGACGGCCATATTTGCTGGAAGTGTCCATGGTGTGGTTGTCCAGACTAAAATGTAGGTTTTGTATTTTTCACTGTCCTGATTCTTTAGTGGAAACTTTACATAGATGGATGGGTCGTCTTTATTTTCATAATCAATTTCAGCCATTGCAAGGGCTGTTTCACATCTAGGACACCATGTTATCACACGTTTATCTTTTATAAGTAAATCCTTTTCATTAGCCCTTTTAAGAGTCCACCAACAGGATTCCATGTACTTAGTATCGAAGGTAACGTATGGATTGTCCCAGTCCATCCAAACTCCTAAAAGTTTGAATTGTTCGGTCATAAGGTCTTTATTTTCAATTGCAAATTCTTTGCATTTATTAACAAAGTTTTCAATCCCTATACTCTCTTCTATCTCCTTTTTACTCTTCAAGCCGAGTATCCCTTCAACCTTATGTTCTATTGGGAGTCCATGAGTATCCCATCCTGGCTGTCGGCGAATATTAAAACCGGACATGCTTTTATATCTTAGATATGTGTCTTTAATTATTTTATTCCATGCTGTTCCAAGATGTATCCTACCACTACAGTATGGTGGTCCATCAAGGAATGAATACTTAGGTTTATCCTCCCTCATTTTTTTGGTTCTTTCGTATATATCCATATCTTCCCAGAACTTCTGTACCTTCTCTTCAATGATCCGTGATTTGTATGAGCGTTGAGCCTCCTCTATGGCCATAATTATTCTCTCCTTTATGATTTTCCTAATTATATTGATCTAAAGTTTTGTTTTAATTATATAAAATAGTTAATTTATTAAATTGTTTTTAGATATTGTTTAGATATAATTGTTAAATATTATATAAAGTAGTTTATCGTAAAAATAAAAGAAAATATAGTATGAAATATAAATAGGGGCTTCTGAATAATTTACTATCTTAAAGAATATGAAAAAAGGAATTAATAGAAATTTAGGGTAGTTAATCCCTAAATTTATGTTGATCAGAAGGTTCTTATTTTACCCTCAACCATCATCTCTGTGATCTTTCCTATATTTTCCAGCCAGTTATTCATTATTCCTTCAACATCGCTGTTGACAGATCCCATACTGTAACTGTCTTCAACAATAATCTGAGCACTTGCAGCTTTAGGATGGTCAATTGGTTTACCTATTTGGCTTAATAACATTATATGTACTTGTTTTACACCATCTAATTCTTTGGTTATGTCTTGTGCCATTTTGTTTGATAATAGGTTGTATATTTTACCAACATGATTTATTGGATTTTTACCAGATGTTGCTTCCATTGACATTGGTCTGTTAGGAGTTATAAGGCCATTTGCTCTATTACCCCTTCCCACCGATCCATCATCTCCCATCTCAGCTGAAGTACCGGTAACAGTTAAATAGAATCCCTTCTCTGATTTACAGGAGTTATCATCACCGGTATTTATGAATGTTTCAACTTCTCTATCAGTTTTTTTCAGGGATAAATCGGTTATTATGTTCTGTATTTCATCTTTAACATTAAGATATGTATCAATTCCATCAACAAATTTAGATACCATTGCAACAGCAGTTGTGAGTATTATTTTATTGTTCTCACGCAGTCCCATGACCTTGATATCTTCCCCAACCTGTGGATATTTTTTCTTGAAGTCTTTTGAATTTAAAAGTTCTTCTGTGGCCATAACTATTTGTTCGGTCTCAGAAAAAGGTGCGAATCCTACACCAAAGGATGTGTCATTTGATGATGGCGTTCCATCCCTTTTAAACACATCAACTAAATCTCCAGATCCACTTCCTATCTTACATTCCACAACTGTGGAACTTTCAACATCAAGGTTGATGATATTCTTTTTTAAATATTCTTTAGCAGCGGTTATAGCAATCCTATCGATTCCAATTTTTTTACCTTCGTACTCTGAAACACCTCTACCAGTTAAGAGTATATCTATAGGTTTTATTATTTCTCCGCCTCCGAAGTGTGGATCTGATTCGCCTGCTGTGATCTGCACTTCATCGGTGTTGTGGTGCATGATCTTGCCATCAAATTTTTCCATGTATACTTGGCACAGAGCCCTACTAACAGACTCTGCAATTCCATCACTTATACTATCAGGGTGACCTATGCCCTTTCTCTCTACAATTTCTACTTCTTGCTCTTCAATAGGTTTTTGAATAAGCTCTTTAACAATGATGTTCCTCATAAATGGCCTCCCATATTAATGTTAATTAGTGAGTTAAAACCATCTCCTTGAATTATGTTAATTATCAAAATGCATACTCCGTAGGGTTTATCAATATAATTATTAACAAATTCGAGTTAAAGGGACGGTGTTTAATGTATGGTTTTTGAAACAACTGATATAAAAAATGATCCATTTCTTCAGAATTCTGACTAAAAAAAATTTAATATTGTTAAAATCAATAGAATTCACCCATTTCAGATTTAAGTGTCTAAAATAATTTAAACCCCATCTTATTTTTATTGAAACCAATGTTCCCCTAATCAAATCATCCAAAGAATAACTTATTTTGTTGAAAATTTAATAAATGAGGGTATATCTTAATAGACTTCGTAATCAACATCCTAAACTACACCTAGAATAATCAATTGACGACTTTGTTAAATCAAAATAAACTCTGTTAGTTACCCAGATATTTGTTGTAAATTGGATAATATAAACCATTAAAAATTTGGCTTAAATCTTTTTTTTTAAATGTAGTTTATAACCAAATTTAATAATTACTAGTTGGAATCATAATTTGAAGTGAACAGATTTGGAATTAAAGAAAAAATTAATAACCATATTTGGAATATAAATACAGAATGCAGGTGCAAGTTATGAGTAATACTATTTTATTAAATAAAACTAAGGATACAAGGTTAGGTGAGGTTGATTTTGCAAATAGTTTCATGTCGAGATTTTTAGGGTTGATGTTTAGGAATGATCTTGAAAGGGGGCTTATACTTAAACTTCCAAGCAGCAGGAGCAGGCGAGGATCAGCCATTCATATGTTCTTTATGAAATTTCCATTGGACATCATATTTGCTGATGCAGATAAAATGATTGTTGACATGGTTTCAATTGAACCATGGAAAACTTATACTCCCAAAGCTCCCGCTAAATATGTTATTGAAATGGAGGAAGGAACTATAAACACATTTAATCTTCAAATTGGAGATGAACTCGATTTCACACAAGATTGTGTATAAAAAAATACAAGATTTAGAACAGACATAGATACATATAATAAAAATTATTTTCGGAGTGGCTTGGATGAAAGTGGAAATATTTGACTATGGTTCTGATGAAACGAATTATTATGTTGTTTACAAAGTAACTGGACTGGGCCTGGATGAAGAAGGGAGGCTTCAAGGAAATGTTGAAGGTGATGTAGATATAAAAAATGATGGAATGTACATTACAACACATTTTGAAGAAAAATATTATCCTTTTGGTAGTGATGCAGCTAAATGTCGTATAGAAGATTTTATTGCTCGGGAAGAAATTGAAATGACAGTTTATCTTACAAGTGTATTGGAAGATGAATGAAAATTGATCCCATTTTTATTCAATAATTTATAAAGATTTAAAAATTTTAGGTTGAAAAATGAAAAATGAATCTAATTCAAATCCTAATGCGCTCATGGTACGTCAGAAGATGCAGTTAGCTATGTCCGGCTTCAGAGACAAACTCGGTATACATGAATTTAATCCAAGGGATTTTGAGATTGTGGATTTAAAAGTAGAAATACCCAATCTTGATCCTGCCTTCAATGATTATCGCATAGCCCATATTAGTGATATACATCTTGGACAATGGATATCTGCCAAGCGTATTGAAGGTGTTGTAAACATGGTTAATAAACTAGAACCGGATCTTATAGCCATAACTGGCGATTCTGTTTCATATGTGGTAAATGAACCAGTACTCGATATGTTAAGAGTTCTTAAAAATCTAAAACCAAAGGATGCAACTGTTGCTGTCTTGGGAAACCATGATCACTGGGTAGGGGCAAAAGAAATACGAGATGTAATGGATGAAAGTAACATTATAGAACTGGAGAATGATGTTTATACACTCAAACGAGGAAATGCAACACTCCACATTGCGGGAGTGGACAGTATCACCCTTGATAAACATGATTTAAATGCTGTTTTAAAGAAATTACCTCCACTGGGTCCTGCTATTCTACTGGCACATGAACCTGATTTTGCTGATGTTAGTGCTGCTACTGGAAGATTTAGCCTTCAACTTTCTGGACATTCTCATGGGGGACAAATGGTTATACCATGGTTAGGAACACCTTTTAGAGGATCACAATTTCGAAAATATCCTTTAGGTCAATATAAAGTGGGAGAAATGGTACAATATACTAATAGAGGTCTGGGTACCAATGTTTTTTGGATTCGTATAAATTGTCCCCCCGAGATAACTATATTGCAACTTCAAAGTACTTAAAAACATTTTAAATCTATTAATTTATAAAATAAAATTTCATTCATGCCTAATTTTTATTTAAAACTGTGATCTGTAAATAAGAAACCTTAAATAAGATTTGAGGGATAGGAATTTTATGAAATTAAAAACAAGAGAGATAATACTATATGTTGCAGGCTTATTTCTCCTTATATCGGGAATTTTAGGCACTTTGGTGCCCCAGTTAGGATTATCTATATTTACTTCGGTTGTTTGGGCAGTTTTAGGTGCTGTTTTCTTAGCTATTGCCTATGGAACCAAAGTACGGAAAATAGTTTTCTATGCTGCAGGGATATTTCTGTTTGTTGCTGGAATTGTAGGCTTGGTTTACAAAACACTAGGTATCTCAACATTAAATTCAATTTTATGGTTTCTTTTAGGTGTTCTATTCATGTACATCAGTTACAGTGTTGATTATTAAAAGTAAAACTTTAAAATTGAATTTATTGAAAAATAAAAAAAATTTAACAATATTATTCTTTCTTTTTAATGGCTTCGATTCCCATTTTTGCTACTTTTCTAACAACAGGGTTCTCATCTTTAACAGCATCTTCAAGGACATATAAAGATTTTTTATCAGCTATAGATGCTAATCCCAAAGCAGCAGCATAACGTACACTAGCTTTTTCATCATCCATGAGTTTTATCAATGGTTTAACTGCCCTTGGATCTGAAAATACTGCCAATGATAGTGCAGCAGCTTCTTTAACATGCCAATCTTCATCATTTAAAGTATTTATCAGTGGTTCAACAGCTTCAGGATCACCAACCTCTGCAAGAAGTTCAGCTGCATCTTCACGCACAATCCAACTCTTATCTTGAAGATCTTTAACAAGAAAATCAATTCTTTTACCTTCTGGCATCTAAAACCTCCTTAAATACTAATTAAAAATTTTATATGTAACTATTTCTAATTAGTTTATTGTTTTTATGACCATTAATAATTTTATATTCTGTTCAAAACGCTTTTTAAGTATTTTAAATAGTGAGATCTCAAAAAGGAAAAAAATTTCAAATACAAATAAATTATCACGCAGGGAGATAATGACTAAAATAATAGATTATTTAAATCAGTGGGATGATTTAAAACTCGTATACCCTCAATTTCATACAATTTTGTGGTATTTTGTATGTCAATATCTCGCATATGTATTGTGATGAGTCTACCTCCAGTTACCGCTCCAAACTGACAGAAAGTTTGACAAGCACCACATCCCTCACACTTCAAAAGATTTATTTCCACTCCCGGTGTAATTGCTTTGTTTGGGCATTTTGATGATGGAACACAAATTTCACAGTTTTGACAAAGATCAAGTTCCAATTTGGATGGTAAAACAGTTTCAAGGTCTCCTGATTCTAGATCTACAGGGATTATATAGGTTTCTACATGTCCTTTTCCAGCTTGAGCAACTGCGTTTGTAATGAGGGTATCTGCAATACCATTCACTATTTTACCAATTGTATTGGAAGTTGTTGGTGAAATAATTAATAAGTCGTAGGTTCCAAGTGAAAATCTTCCTGTCATTGGAAAGCTTGTGCGTTGATCTTCTTCAAGTATCAATTCTCGGTACTTACCACCGGTTAGATTTTGAACCGATTCAAAGAGGCCATACATTTTAAGAACCTCTTCACCAGCTCCGGATAGAAGTACTGTTACTTCATGTTTTTTTGAAAGTTCAACAAGTACATTCACACTTTCCTGGAGTAGATGCCCTGCTCCTGTAATACCCCAAGCAATTTTCATATAGTTCTCCATGTATATTTTTTTTTGATAGACTAAAAATTCTAAAAAAGAGAATTATTTAGAAGTCCACATAGTTGTAGGCTTCGTCTTCCTTGAATGCATAATACACTTTATTATGTTGTTTTATGAACTCTGAAACTTCATCTTTAATATTTTCCCCATCCACGGCTACTCTTTTAATATAAGCTGCAATTTCTGCCATGTGTGATTCCTTTAATCCACGTCTGGTTATTTCTTGTGTTCCAATACGGATACCTGAAGGATCATCGGATCTGTTAACATCGTCCCATGGGAATAAATTTTTGTTTAAAATGATATTATTGCTTTCAAAGTCTTTTGCTAATTTAGCTGCTCTACCAATATTGGAAACATCCATTGCAATCTGATGAGACTCTGTGAATCCCTGATCTTCGCATAACACATTAAATCCTAGTTCGTAAAGTTCTTGTCCCAATGCCTTTGCATTTTTAATTATCTGTTTTGCATATGCACTTCCAAATTCAAGCATTTCAGAAGTTGCTATACCTAATGCTGCAAGATGATGGAGGTGATGATTACTTACAACACCAGGGAAGACGGCATCATCAATTTTCTTTGCTATATTATCTTTACAAAGTATAATACCTCCCTGAGGTCCAGGGAATGTCTTGTGGGTGCTTCCGACTAGTAAATCTGCTCCTTCTCTAAGGGGATCCTGGAAGTATCCTCCTGCTATTAAACCCAATACATGGGCACCATCATACATTACCTTTGCACCTACTTCATCAGCTGCTTCTTTTGCTTCTTTAACAGGGTGTGGGAAAAGGAAGAGACTACCTCCTAGGAGTACTATTTTCGGTTTTTTCTCAAGTATGTCTTTTTTCATAGCATCTGCATCGATATTCATTTTTGTTTCATCGAATGGATGTGGAGCTATTTTTAATCCCCTTATACCTGCAGCGCTGACATTTGCATGACTTATATGTCCTCCAACTGGTACCTCAAGCGCCATCATGGAGTCTCCGTGGTTGGCAAGTGCAAAAAATGAAGCCATATTTGCTACCACGCCAGATATTGGTTGTACATTGGCATGTTCTGCTTTAAAGATCTTTTTAGATAGTTCAACGGTAATATCTTCTATTTGATCTACATATTTACATCCTTCATAGAGTCTACACCCCGAAAGGCCTTCTGCATATCTATGGGAAAGATCCGAAGCCAGAGCTTCCCTCACACTTGTACTTGTTATATTTTCACTAGCTATAAGATTTATACTATTTTCCATCCAATTATGGTGCTCTTTTGTAATTTCTTTAATTTTAAGAGCATATTTCTCGTTTTCAAACATTAATTATCCTCCAAATAAACATGAATTAGTCATAGGGTGTAATGATTTTATGTATAAAATGAATCAATATAAATACTTTCAAAAAAAGCTGCATTTGATAAATCCTCAAAAAAGAAAGATAAAATTTAAGGTGTGACTTTTTGATTTCGTTTGAAAAATGTTTTAGTTTTCATTTCACTTAAATTGGCAAGGATTCTCTCAAGATCTCCTGCAGGTATTGTTACCATCACATCTTCTGGTTTCAAATTCATATTATTACGTGAACCAATATCTCCAAATCCGTAAGTCACTTTACCAGTTAAGTATGGTATAGATGCCATAGAACTGCAAATAGGTCCTGAATCGGCTCCGAGCCCATGGGATCCTGAATCGTAGGCATTCGCATGAAGAATCATCATGGCCTGCTCAGAATTGCATACAACAAATACTAGATCAGGATCAAAATCAGCTTTGGTTAGTGGTGAAAATATAACTGCATCGAATATTCCAGACTCAATTGGTACATTATTCTGCCATGATCTTTGAACTGCAGGAATGCTTTTATAAACTCCTGCAGGCACTAGAAATGCACCACTTTGCATGTTTTTGGGTAACTCTTTTCTATCTTTCATACCGGAGTAGCGAATACCACCCATACATTCTTCTTCTTGAGCAGTTGAATAGAATATTTCACCGTTTGCAGCTTTATCAAGTTTAGTACAAAATCTTGATTTGCCTTCTTCCTTTTTGATATCTTTAGGTATTCTAACAGACCATTTAATTGCTACTGGTTCTTTATCAAGCTTTAAAATTTCTTTTAATTTTTCACCCATTTCTTTATACAAATTATTCACCTTCTAAATAATAACTGAATGGTAATTATATTAAATTTTTATATTTCATTTTGAGATTTGTAAAATATTTTATTACAATATATCTAAAATTTTAAAACATCAAAAACATGATTTAACAGTAGAATTTTAGGAATTAAAAATGATAGTAGCGATATGTAAACAATTAGTTTAAAGATTTAATTTTCAAATATGATTGGATTTGTGATTATAAGAAATATTCATAATTTAAAAATAGTCTCGTAAAAATAAAAAAATATTGGAAAAGGGGTTTAACCCTTATTTTCCACCGTTCATAGCTGCTTCTATTTGAGCAAATATCTGGTTGGTTTTGAAGTGTGCTTGGTCTAAAGCTCCAGATGGACATGCTGCAACACAGGTTCCGCATCCTTTACAGAGTGCTACGTTAACATGTGCTTGTTCATCTATTCTTTCAATTGCACCGTATGGGCAGAGTTCAATACAAACTTCACATCCACCACATACATCTTCATCAACACTAGCAATGATAGGTTCAATCTCCACTTCACCTTTGATCATAGGTATTGCTGCTCTAGCTGCTGCACCTGATGCTTGTGCAACTGCGTCAGGAATATCTTTTGGTCCCTGAGAAACACCTGCTAAATAAATACCATCAGTTAATGTGTCAACAGGCCTGAGTTTAGGGTGAGCTTCCATTAGGAAACCGTCAGCACTTCTTGACAGAGTTAAAGTCTGTCTGAGAGTTTCTGCACCTTCAGGTGGCTGTAGACCCACTGATAAAGCAACCATATCATAGTCATATTCTGTGACTTTTCCGAGTAGAGTGTCTTCTGATCTTATGGTTAAGGTTTTATCAGGGTTTTCTAAGACTTGTGCCGGCCGACCTCTGATGAACTTAATACCATACTTCTCTTGTGACCGTTTGTAGAACTCTTCAAATCCTTTACCGAATGCCCTTATATCCATGTAGTAAATTGTTACTTCGGTGTCAGGTTCGTGGTCTATAATAAGTTGAGCGTTTTTCATTGCGTACATACAGCAGACTCTTGAACAGTATGGTTTATCGATCTGTTCGTCCCTGGATCCAACACACTGGATGAATGCAAAGCTTTTAGGTGCTTTACCATCTGATGGTTTTACAACATGTCCCTGTGTTGGTCCAGATGCATTTATGTATCTTTCCAGTTCAAGACCGGTGACAACATTTTCAGCTTGTCCGTATGCCCATTCTTTTTTCTCGGTCGGGTCATATGGGTCGTAACCGGTTGCAACGATAATGGTACCTACTTCGAGTTCAATGGTTTCTGGTTCCTGGTCGTGATTTATTGCCATGTTACCACAGACCTGGTCGCATAGTTTACATTCTATACAGTAGTCCTTGTCTATGGTGGAACACAGTGGAACTGCCTGGGGGAATGGTATGTAAGTTGCTTTGACCATACCAACGCCTTCATCGAAGTAGTTTGGTATTTCTATAGGACAAACTTCGGAACAACTTCCGCAACCTGTACATAGAGATTCATCAATGTAACGTGGTTTCTTTTCAACTTCAACCTTGAAATTACCTATGTAACCGTCAACTTTCTTAACTTCTGCGTAGGATATGAGTTCGATGTTTTCGTGTTTTCCACAGTCCACCATTTTAGGTGCTAGGATACACATTGAACAGTCCAGTGTTGGGAAAGTTTTGTCCAGCTGAGCCATTCTTCCACCTATTGTAGGCTGTTTCTCTACAAGGTAAGTTTTGAATCCCATGTCACCTAGGTCGAGTGCTGCCTGAATCCCGGCAACTCCTCCACCAATAACCAGAGCTTTACTTGTAACTGAAACTGATTCTGATATGAGTGGTTCTAGTAACCTAGCTTTAGCAACTGCCATTCTTACTAAGTCTTTAGCTTTTCCTGTTGCTGCCTCAGGTTCATTCTGATGAACCCAAGAATCGTGTTCCCTTATGTTTGCAAATTCAAAGAGATATGGGTTTAATCCTGCTTCTTTTACAGCTCTTCTGAACGTTGGTTCGTGGAGCCTGGGTGAACATGCTGCTACAACTACTCTGTTTAAACCCTTTTCTTTAATGTCCTTCTGGATCATTTCCTGTCCTGGGTCTGAACAGAAGTATTTGTATTGTTCTGATACAACAACATTAGGAAGTGTTGCTGCATAATCTTTTACTGCGTCGATATCAACTACGCCACCGATGTTTATTCCACAGTGACATATGTATACACCGACTTTTGGTTCTTCGGTTGTTTCTTGCTTTTTTTCTTCTGCCAATTAGATCACCTAATCCATTAAATCATGATAGATTATCTTATCCTTAATGTGTAGGGTCTATCAACTTAATAAATAAAGTTTTCTATTTATTTTTTTATACAAAGTATATAAGGGAGAATATTTTTAAAACAGTTAAAACCTTAATTGTACACAGTAACTTTATTTTAACTGAATATGTTTGTGATAAGTTTATAAAATTTATTTAATTATCAAAAAATTATATTCGCATGTACAAATCTCAATTTAAATTATTTTAAATAGATTATTATTTAATGATTTTAAAGGATTTTTTAAACATTATAATTAGTTTAATCCATTAAATATTGTCTAATTCTCGTATGATGATGATTAACAATATCTAACAAAAATATTCCTTTTCATCTTATTTTTAAAGAGTCTAATAACAATTTATTCTTCATAATAAATAAAAATTCTTAATTATCAACAGATTTTAAAGGATATGGGACCTAGTTGATATTTCCATTTTTGATCATGTGAATATTTCTTATAATGAATGCCCCAATTAAAAATTTACAAAAAATATTTGTCAATGAATCAATAGACATCATATAAAAGAAATCAGTATAGGTAGTGTTATCATGCTCACTACCGTACTCAAGAATATGCATGCTGCAGCTGCATTAATATCAAGATCATAAGTTGCTGCAAGAACTAAACTTAACATTGCTGAGGGCATACCTGCCTCAACTACTGTGACAGTCCCTTCAAGACCATGTAAACCTAAAATATAAACCATCAAAATGGCTATCAGTGGGGATATCATCAACCTAGTTACAGTCACGAAGGATGCCGCACCAAAATAATTTTTTAGCCCTCTCGCTTCGAGCGATAAGCCAAGTGATATCATAATAATTGGAATTGCTGCTCCGCTTAAATATTTCAAGACATTTAAAGGTATAAATCCCGGGTTTAAATGGAAAATATTTGAAAATATGCCCAGTATTATACCCCACAAGGGAGGAAACAGCAAGGTTCTTTTAAAAATCGATGTATATTTACCCCCGAATATAAGGATGAATAAAATTCCTAAGCTTAAAAATAGTATTGTAGATCCCATATCATAAAATACAGCTCTTACTAATCCTGTAGCCCCATATACTCCTAATACTATGGGATATCCCAGGAAACCCGAATTAAATAGGGTTGAAGTACCTACTAATGTCCATTTTGTCTTTTTTGAATAACCTCTTGCTCGGGAAAATAGATATACTAACAATCCGCATAAACTGCCTGTTATAATACAGATCAGAGTTACTGGTAGAAGAATTTTTAGATTCGAAAGATCTGCATTGAACATTGCAAGAAATATTAGTGAAGGAATTGCAATATTTATAACAATTTTATTAAGCGTTAAGGAATCTTCGGCCTTTAGAAGACCAATTCTCTTAGCTAAGTAACCGATTAATATCAGAAGTATAATTGCAAGTATGGTTTCTGTGGAATTCATAGTATCTAACTATCTTCTAAAAATATTGAATATCTAAATGAATACGAATTTAAAAAAAATATAATAAATAATTTTAATAAAAAAAATTTATTTAAGGGAAATTAATCTGTAATTCCCTCTGTAATTACTTTGAAAACTGCTTCTCCTTCAGGTAAGTGAGGACTGTCCACAAGTCTTGCAATTCTTTTACCTGCTAGCCCTTTTTTGAGCCAGATTCTGTATGTTGCTGCGTGACCAAGTACATGTCCACCTATAGCTTTAGTTGGACTTCCAAAGAAAGCATCCGGTTTGGACTGAACCTGGTTGGTAACGAAAACAGCTACATTGTAGGTATTGGCAATATTTGAAAGTGTGTGCAAATGTTGGTTCAGTTTTTGTTGTCTGTTAGCAAGGGATTCTCTTCCAACGTATTCTGCACGGAAATGTGCCGTTAAAGAATCAACAATTAGAAGTTTGATATCTGTACCGCTCTGTATGAGTTCATTAACCTTGTCTGCCATGAGTATCTGATGGCTTGAATTGAATGCTCTTGCAATATGTATTTTCGTGAGAACTTCTTCAGTATCAAGTTCTAATCCATCTGCAATTTGTTTTATTCTTTCAGGTCTGAAGGTGTTTTCTGTATCTATAAAAACACAATCTCCTGACAAACCACCTTTTTCTGGAGGTAACTGCACAGTGACTGCAAGTTCGTGGGAGATCTGGCTCTTTCCCGATCCAAATTCACCGAATACTTCGGTTATTGATTGTGTTTCGATTCCCCCACCTATGAGTTCATCAAGACCGGTACTTCCAGTTGTTATCCTACCAACATCTTTCCTTCTTTCCATAACATCTAAAGCCGTCTCAAAATCAATCTGTTCTGATTTTCTTGCGGCTTCTATAACCTTTTCGGCAACACCTTCACCTATTTCGGCTTTAACACTTAATTCTTTTGATGTTGCAGTGGCCAGCCTCATCATATCCGCGAAACCAGCATCTCTTAATTTCTGGGCAGTTTTCTCTCCCACATTTGGCAATTCTTCGAGTTCTACCATTTTGATCTCCCTTTAAAAGTTGTTAATTAAAATTTATAATCAAGTCCAATACATGTTTTATAATATTCTTTTAATAATAACTCAATTAATTTTCTAGATGATTTCAAATTTAATCCTAATAAAAAATTAATGAAAAATATTCAAATAATTTTTAGGATTAATACAACTTTTATATACGCACTATTTAAAGATTGATCAATTAACAATCAATACAAAATGTTTATATCATAAACTCTGCATTGCCCATTATTTTATTTGAATCATTCATATTACTTACATCTTTATTTCTACTAGTTTCTTTGCATTAAGTCGTATCTCTTCATTATATTCGTCGAAACTGGCATCAGCTATCACTGTAATCTCGTGTCCAACAAGATCAGAAACTTTATCTTCTAAGGAACCTTCATCACCAGTTTTTTGGATAACTTCTATTATCTCTGGCATTTTCATACCAATAAGTTCTTCTGCAGCGGTTCTGAAGAAGGTTACCCTCATTGTACCCGTATCATCTTCTATGACACATGGAATTATCATTAAGTAGTTGGGCTCTTCAATTTCCTCACCACATATATCACAGATATAGGTATTGTCAACTAAACTAACCCTTTTATTGCAGTTCGGGCACATTTCATAGAGAATCCTATTTCCATAAGCTTCCACTATTTGTCCAGTAACCTTTATATTTTTGTCTTCTTCTTCAATATCATCGATCTTCTTGGTTTTGTAGATCATTTCTTTAATGTCATCGTGTGAAGGAAGTTTTTCTGCTTCTTCAGTTGTAGCCATGGTTACATTGGTATTTCTGCCAACGCTTATTTCTATTTTCTCCTCACGTGAATTTACACGAGGATTTTCTATTTTAATTGCGTCTCCAACATTTAAAGAAGTTTCTGTTTTTTCATCCCAGAATGATGCCCTAATTACTCCTGTTCCGTCTGCAATTTCCACAGTTCTAACAATGCCCTTTGTGCCGTCTCCCCTCTGGAACTCGTTTGGATCGTAAATGTTAATGACTCTTCCAACCATCCTTACGTTATTGTCACCTTCATTCAATTCGCTTATGGTTTTGCTGGAATATAAAGAGTCTTCTATGTCATTTATAGAAGGAATGTCTGCCATTTCCTCGGCGCTAGGTTTAACAATTCTGGCTGGTCTTCCAATAGAAAGGTCCATATTATAATTTCCAAGACGTGTTTTTGCATTTTCCAATTTTATCGGATCTCCTATATTTAATGCAAGATCTGCTTTGTCATCCCAGAAAGATGTTCGTATTATTCCAGTACCATCACCAATTTCAACAGTTCTTACTTTACCTGTCGTGCCATCGTCCCTGTTAAATTCACTTGGTTCGTAAAGATTTACAACTCTTCCTACAACATCAATTTCTTCGCCTTCATCATCCATTAAATGTATATCTGCTATTTTGAGTGGTTTGAGATATTTTCCACATTCTTGGAGTTGATTTTTTAATTTACTATCAATTTCAGGGTTTATAATTATTTTAGAATTCCAATTAGTATTTATTCTATAATCGGTACCTGAATACTCGTCGAATTCGATGTTTCCGCCAATTATCTTTATGATGTCGCCTTTTTTCAAGTCCATGTTGGCGTCTTCGTTCCATAGGGTGATCCTTATTGAACCCGTTTCATCTTCCATTTCTAGAGATCTGACCTGGCCTGTGGTCTCATCGTCTCTTATGAAAGTTATTGCATCATATATTTTAGAGATAACACCTATTACAGTCACGTCACGCATTTCATGTGCGTCTCCAATTTTTTGCACAGTTTCAGTATATTCTGGAAGGTCAAATTCTCCCTTCATTATTCTTCCTACCCATGAATGGGTTAGAGATACTTCAACATCTCTTGTTCTTCCCATGGCGCCCAATATCTTCACAGAATCTCCTTCTTTCAAGTCAAGATATTCTAGTATGTCTGTATCTCTGTTCCAGAGTGTGTATTGTATTTTTCCTGTTTTATCCTGTATTTCCATGGATAAAACTTTTCCTTCCTTACCATTTTTATTGAATGTTCTTGTTTTAGGAATGCGCACTATCCTTGCAATTACATTGACTGTTGTGTCTCCCTTTATATCTACGATGTTTGTTATTTTATCGTCGTATTTAGGAAATGTTTGAAAATCTTCTTCGGGCAGTTTTTGTATTGTAGAATCCAGTTTCATATGAAGTTCATCTTCTCTGAATCCTTGTTTAACTTCTGCATTGTTTATTTTAATTACATCTCCTTCCAATATTTTTTTAAGGAATTTGATGTTTTCTGTCCAAAGTACTACACGTATTTCTCCGGTATCATCTGCAATGATCATATTAGCCAGTTTGCCTTCTCTACCTTTTTTGCTTGTGAATTTTTTCACGTTAGAGATATGCATAACCCGTCCTGTAACACTGATATTATCCCTACCAGTTTCTAATTCGTTTATTTTATGTGCTTCATTAGCTTCTGACAGGGGTTTGTTCTCTTCATTAATGTACTCCCCAACAATTGTACGTGCTATATCCAGCTCGCTCATGAAACTTACATCTTCGTAATCGTGCTTCCGTTCTCCCATTTTCTTTAAGAAGTCTTCGTATGAGATTTTATCTTGTATCTTTTCATATTCGCTCTTTATTTCCTGGTTAATCTCGCCACTCATTTGGGTTCCCTCACTCCAATATTTCTCATCTATGTTATATTTAATTTTAAGATTAATATACAAGATAATGATGAGTTTTATTTTGGTTTATTAAATAAATTTTACAATATTCATTACTGTAAATAGTATCAACTATACTCTGATAACTATCATTAAAATAATAGTTTTTATTTATTTAAATCTCTGGATACATGTATTATGTTTGTTTGATTAAATTGTTTTTTATTTCTATTATTTTCAATATTTACTAGGGGATTAACGCGTAAATTATGTTGTTGGTTGAACTAATTTAATTTAAATCAATTTATTAATGAAAACTAAAGATAAATTAATATAATAGTTAGTTTGATAAAACTATATATTGTTAGGGGGTGTAAGTTAATGAATCAAGAGCTCGAACTCGTTGAATCAATGGATAAATTAAGCGTACTGGTACATAAATTTCAAACAGAGCTTTTAAATGGTGAATTAAAGGAATACACTTTAAGACAATTGTACTATATTGAATTAATTGATAAACATGAGGGTATTAGTGTTTCAGAAATATCAAAAACACTTGAACTTAAAAAATCAACGATCTCCATAGCAATTAACCAACTAATAGAACTTGGAATAGTAACAAAAATTCAATCAAACACAGATAAACGTTTCTATTTCCTTAAACTAACTTCAAAAGGTAAAAATATCATGAAATTGCATAAGCAGGTTCATAAAAATACAATTAAAAAGATTATAAATAGTTTAAACCCTAAAGAGGTTGAAAGTTTCATTAAAATTGTTGACAAGATCGCAGTTCTAGATCTATGAATTATATTTAAATAAAATATTATAATAGTAGAAATTCAATAAAGGAGAAATTTAAATGGCAATGACAATGGCAGAAAAGATATTGGCAAAGGCTTCAGGCAATAAAGAGTCAGAAGCTGGAGAAATAATAATGGCAAATATTGATGTAGCCATGACCCATGATTTAACTGGACCTTTATCAGTAGAATCATTCGAGAAGATAGGCCTTAAAGAGGTATGGGATCCAGAGAAAATTGTGATAATCTTCGATCATCAAGTTCCAGCTGACTCAATCGATGCAGCTAATAACCACATGATCATGCGGAAATTTGTAAAAGAACAGGGAATTGACAATTTTTATGATGTCAGAGAAGGTGTATGCCACCAAGTCCTGCCTGAAAAAGGACATGTAGTGCCCGGAGAAGTCGTAGTAGGCACAGATTCTCATACTTGTACACACGGTGCATTAGGTGCATTTGCTACTGGAATAGGATCAACTGATATGGCAATGGTTTTTGCAACTGGAAAACTGTGGTTTAAAGTACCAGAAACAATTAAATTCGAAATTACAGGAAAATTACAGGAAAATGTATTTGCTAAGGATGTAGTTTTAGATATAATAGGTAAAATAGGGGCCGACGGAGCTACTTATAAAGCCTGTGAATTTGGTGGAGAAACCACTAGGAACATGAGCATATCTGACAGGATGGTTCTATGTAATATGGCAATAGAGATGGGCGGTAAAACAGGCTTGGTTGAACCAGATCAAAAGGCAATAAATTATTTGAAGGGTCGATCAACCAAACCCTATGAAATAATGAAAACCGACAGTGACGCAAAATCTCTTGAAACAATGTATGTGGATGTTAACGAACTTGAACCACAGATAGCTTGCCCCCACAATGTAGACAATGTTAAACCAGTTTCAGAAGTTGAAGGTACTCATCTAGACCAAGTATTCCTTGGATCATGCACTAATGGGCGTTTAAGCGACCTTCGCACTGCAGCCAAGATCATGAAAGGGAAGGAAGTATCTAAAGATATTAGAATGCTTGTTATACCAGCTTCAAGGGAAGTTTACACTAAAGCAATGGAAGAAGGTCTTTTAAGAACATTTATAGATTCTGGTGCTCTAGTGTGCAATCCCTGCTGTGGACCGTGTTTAGGTGGACATATTGGACTTGTAGGTCCGGGAGAAGTAAGTCTTTCAACTTCCAACAGGAACTTCAAGGGTAGACAGGGAAGCCCTGATGCAGAAGTCTATCTTAGTTCAGCAGCAGTCGCAGCAGCTTCAGCAATCACTGGAAAGATCACAGATCCTCGATAAATTAGATCTATTAACAGATTTTTAAAATATAACCAATTAAGCAATGATTTTATGGATGTGCAATAAACATGAAAGGAAAAGTTTGGAAATTTGGTGACGACGTCGATACCGATATAATCATACCGGGAAGATATTTAGTATTAAGAGATGAAAAAGAACTTGCTGCATGTGTAATGGAAGGATGTGACCCTGAATTTTCAAAAAAAGTTAAAAAAGGCGATATAATAGTTGCAGGCAAAAACTTTGGTTGTGGATCATCAAGGGAACATGCTCCAATAGCTATTAAAGGTGCAGGAATATCTGCTGTAGTTGCAGAATCCTTTGCAAGAATATTTTACAGAAACTCAATAAACATAGGACTACCCCTAATAGAAGTCAAAGAAATCTCAAAACATATCTATGAGGGTGATATAGCCGATATAAATATTGATGAGGGTATTTTAAAGGATTTAAATACTAATGAAGAGTTTGAAATTAAACCTCTACCCGATTTCATGTTGGGAATAATGGAAGAAGGCGGATTAATAAACTACCTTAAAAACCACTTAGAAGAAATAAAAGATGAATAAACCCTTTGAATATCGGAAACAATAAAATCTAATTTAAAAGTTCTAACTAATTATCGATAGGACCAATAACATTAATTAAAATTTAAAAATGGTGTTTTTATGTACAAGATAGCTGTTATACCTGGAGACGGAATAGGAAAAGAAGTAATGGAAGCCACACTTCATATATTAGATGCTTCTACCATTGGATTTGAATACACCTTTGTTGACGCTGGAGATGAATTAGCTGATAAAACAGGCATACCACTACCACAAGAGACAATTGACGTAATAAAACAATCACAAGCATGTTTATTTGGTGCAGCAGGTGAAACAGCTGCAGATGTTATTGTTAAACTCCGAAGAGAACTTGATCTATATGTGAATCTCAGACCTGTAAAATCCTATCCCGGTACCAAATCTTTATTCGAGGATATTGACTTTGTGATTGTAAGAGAAAATACAGAAGGACTTTACTCTGGAATAGAAGAGTACACAGAAGAAGGAGCGACAGCTGTCCGTGTTATAACCAACAAGGCATCAGAGAGGATATGCAGATTTGCATTTGAATATGCTGTAAAAACTGATAGAAATAAAGTTACAGCTGTTCATAAGGCAAATGTACTCAAAAAAACCGATGGAATTTTCAAAGACAATTTTTATAGGGTTGCAGAAGAATTCAATGGAATAGAATCTGATGATAAATATGTAGATGCAACAGCAATGTTTTTCATAACTCAACCAAACATGTTCAGTGTAATCGTGACAACAAACCTATTTGGTGATATACTTTCAGATGAAGGAGCAGGACTTGTAGGTGGGCTTGGACTTATACCCTCTGCAAATATAGGCGAAAAATATGCTCTTTTTGAGCCAGTTCATGGTTCTGCACCATTAATAGCAGGTAAAGGAATTGCAAATCCCTCTGCTATGGTACTTTCAGCTGTTATGATGCTTGAATACCTGGGGGAGATTGAAGAAGCAAGAAAACTTGAAGAATCATTAATAACTGTTTTGACTGAAGGTAAAATAGTGACCGAAGACTTGGGTGGAACAGCTTCGACCATGGAAATGGCAGCTGAAATAAGAGCGAAATTTGCTATGGAATAAATTAAATTTTATTTGATAAATTAATATTTTTTTTTAAAAAATAAGTATAGGGTCTTAGATTTTTTAT
>PMGM01000062.1 GCA_003158115.1 Methanobacterium sp. | reverse complement strand
AAACTATCTCATTAATCCAAAAATCTTCAAATGTAATAATATCAAATTTAATTCATTAAAATTAAGCAAAATTTAATTCATTTAAAATTCAATCATCTAATTAACTGAATATTAAATTCCATTTAATGTCTTGGTTCAATTTATTTGAATATGATATAAAATTCAATACAAAGGTGAATTTAGTGTATATATTGTTAGGTTATAGTAGCGGTGTTTACAGGTTTAATGAAATGGTAGAGTTTGTTGAAGATGACGGTGGGATTGTTCTGACAAGGGATGAATTCCATATTAGTCGTGGCTCTTACTTCATATCCCAAGAAGTACATGTAATATTGGTTATACCCCAAGAATCTTTAAACGATGTTAAAGACTTTGCAAAAGAGTTACAAGGTGATATTGAATATTTAGACGTTGAGAAAGAACAGAAAATTAATGTTTTATCTATTATACCAGTTTATAATCTTTTAAGTTACGAAGGTTCTTGGGTGGATCTAGAAACAATGAAAAATATAATTGAATGTCCATGTATAACTGAGGTTTGTAAGGAGTTTGAAGAAACATGCTTAGAAGATATGGAAAAAACATTAGATGCAATGAAACGGATGGATATCGTTGAAACAAGAGATTCGTCAGGTATTATTGAATATAAACTTAAAATTTGAAGAGAATGTTAATAATACCATGGTTACTAAAATTACTATCATATATTTGAATGTATTAAAAAATGAGTTAAATTGAGCCTTTAAAATATTTTTGATATACTATGAGATATGTAATATAGAAATGTATAACATATTGTAAAATCTAATTTAGTAGAAGAAGAAATGTATATGATAATTTTTTGAAGGTGTTATGTAATTTGGTTAGCTATAACTCGATTATTTTAATGGGTTTTGTAGTTGTAATATTGGGTATTTTATTGATATTCATTGGAACTGCATTACAATCTTCATCTAGTGATTCAAAGACTGAAATTCATACGGGTGGAGTTATTTTAATAGGTCCAATACCCATAATATTTGGAAATGATAAGGCATTGATATTGTTTGGAGTTATATTCGCAATCATGCTAATGATACTGTCTTACTTCCTATTTTACAGAGGATCAATTTGATTAAAACATAACTTATAAAAACTTATATACATCCAGATACTAAGTAAAACTGTTAATATCTGTTTTAAGTATTAAATTGATAAAATAATAAATTATAATATAATAATATTCACAGAGAATTCTAATAAAAAAAAGATTTTTAATATTTCAGAAAAAGTGATGCTATGAAAATTTCTATCGTTATACCGGCCCTTAATGAAGAGGGAATAGTTGGAAAAACTGTCCGAACAGTGCCATTGGACAAGTTACATGAACATGGATTGGAAACAGAAATTATCGTTGTTGATAATGCCTCCACAGACAATACTGCAAAGGAGGCTGAGGAAGCTGGTGCACGTGTAGTTTTAGGGTCTAAAAGAGGTTATGGTAATGCTTATCTCAAGGGTTTCAGTGAAGCAACTGGAGATATAGTTGTTATGGGCGATGCTGATGGTACATATCCATTCCAAATAACATATGAGTTTATACAACCCATACTAAAAGGAGAAGCAGATTTTGTGATGGGATCTAGGCTTAAGGGTGATATAAAGGAAGGTGCAATGCCTGCCCTTCACAAATATATAGGAAACCCATTTCTTACATGGGTACTGAACAAATTATTTGGTGCTGGAATATCTGATGCGCACTGTGGAATGAGAGCCATTAAAAAGGATACTCTGGATGATTTACATCTTAAAAGTGGTGGAATGGAATTTGCATCAGAAATGGTTATTGAAGCTGCACGAAAGAATGTTAAAATCGCAGAAATTCCAATTACATACTATCCTCGTGAAGGTGAATCTAAGTTAAGTTCATTTGCTGATGGATGGAGACATCTGAGATTTATGATGCTTTACAGACCAACACCTTTCCTGCTTGGACCCGGATTGATTGCATTGGCTGTAGGTGTTATATTAACATTAACAGTTGCTATACAGGGAGATTCAAGATTACATACACTGATTTTAGGCAGTCTTCTCTTGATAATTGGTTATCAGATGTTGTTAGCATGGATACATTTCGGTGCATTTGGTATTGTTTATGGGTTTTCCAAGAGTTCAGGGGTCGTTAAAAAAATTATGAGTTACCATTCACTTGGAAGAGAGTTAAGTATTGGACTTATATTTTTGTTAGCGGGAATTGTAGGTGGTCTTTATGTCCTTTACAGCTGGAGTGCTGTTGGGTTCGGATCTTTATACGAGGTTCAATATGCAATGCTTGCTATGATGCTGTCAATTTTAGGAATTCAAACCATATTCAGTGGAATGTTCCTTAGTCTGATGTTACTAGCCAATGATTATAAATCTGATTAAAATTTGTGGTTGAACTGGATGAAAATCGCCTTTATCTACGATGCTGTTTATCCATGGGTTAAGGGTGGGGCTGAAAAAAGAGTATACGAGCTGGCCAAAAGACTTGCTGAACGTGGACATGAAGTGCACTGGTATTCAATTGGATGGTGGTGGACTGAAAACGATCATAATGATATTATAATGGAAGGTATCAAACTTCATGGAGTTTCTGATCCTATTAATCTATATTCTGATGATAGGAGATCCATTAAAGAAGCTCTTATATTCAGTTTAAAACTTTTAAAACCATTATTTAAAGACAGTTATGATGTTGTTGACTGCCAGGGATTTCCATTCTTTTCATGTTTCACAGCTAAAATTCATTCTGGACTTGGTAAATCTAACTTGATAATTACTTTACATGAAGTATGGGGCGATTACTGGTACACCTATTTAGGTAAACCGGGCATACTTGGTAAAATTGTTGAAAGGACAATGTTGAGTCTGACAAACAATATTATAACAGTTTCGTTAAAGACAAAGAATGACCTTAGAAAGATAAAAAAATCTGAAAAATCTATTATAATACCTAACGGTATAGATTTCAACCATATTAAAGGGATCAGACCCTCAAATGAAGGGTCTACCATAATATTTGCAGGTAGATTGATTAAGGAGAAGAATGTTGATGTTCTTATACAGTCTCTTGTAACTGTTAAGAAGAAAATACCAGATATTATATGTCTCATTATTGGAAATGGTCCAGAACTTTCAAAACTTGAAAAGTTAGTTTCAGATCTTCAATTGAATGAGAATATAATTTTTAAAGATTTCATGGAAAATTATGATGATCTTATTGGATATATGAAATCATCCAAAGTTCTTGTACTTCCATCAACGAGAGAAGGCTTTGGAATGGTTGTTATTGAAGCCAATGCCTGTGGAATTCCTGTTGTAACAGTTGATCATCCTATGAATGCTGCTGTAGACTTGGTAATCGATGGTGTAAATGGTTTCAAAACACAATTAGAACCAGATGATATGTCAGATAAGATAATTAAATCCATTGAATCACAAAATGAATTTAGGGATAAATGTGTNNTGGTTATGACTGGGAAATTATTGTTGAATCCCTTGAAAATGTTTACAAGACAATTATATAATATCCTTAAAAATACATATAACCATTAAATTTATTTGGAAATATTAAATACAGAAATCTGTTCACATTAAATGGTACCAACTAATAAATAAAACAATATAACTGTTTATAAGAATTTTTAAATCAATAAAATATTATTTCAAAATTTAAAAAAGGATTAAATCATTATGAAGATTGTACAAACACCGGTAAGGTTCTATCCCTTCACAGGCGGAGTTGAAAATTATGTTTACTACATGTCCAAGGAACTGGTTAAACTGGGCCATGATGTCAAGGTGCTATGTGCCAACGAACCACCATCCAAAAAAGAAGATATTGTAGATGGTATTAGTATTAAAAGACTGAGTTATGTGGCTAAAATTGCCAATACTAATATTACACCAGGATTTCCGTTTGCATTGTCCAGTGAGGATTTTGATATATTACATACACATATTCCAACCCCATGGAGTGCAGACTGGAGTAATATAATATCTAAAATTAGGGGTAAACCATTAGTTGTTACTTATCATAACGATATAATAGGGACTGGAATTGCAAATCATATAGCCAATTTCTATAATTCAACAGCTCTTAAATCTCTGTTAAACAATGCAGATAAAATAATTATAACCCAACCAAATTACATTAAATACAGCCTTTATCTAGAAAAATATGAAGATAAAATAGAGGTTATACCAAACGGTGTGGATGTTGAAAAATTTAAACCAGTTAATATTCCAAAACATAAAAATACATTGTTCTTCCTTAGTCTTTTAGATGAATTTCATAAATATAAAGGTCTAATCTACCTTTTAAAAGCCTTAATATTAGTCAAAAAGGTTATTCCTGATATAAAATTAATTGTTGGTGGAAAAGGTACTTTATTAGAGTATTATCGTAATTTAGTTGTTGAATATGATCTTAAAGATAATGTTGAATTTCATGGATTCATTCCCGATGAGAAAATTGTAGAATACTACAGTAGTTCAAATATTTTTGTACTGCCCTCCATCTCATCAAAACAGGAAGGCTTTGGAATTGTTGTTTTAGAAGCAATGGCTTGTCAAACACCCGTAATCAGTACTGAAATTGTTGGTGTAGCCGCTGATGTTAAAAAGAGTAAATCCGGGACGATTGTCCCTCCAAAAGATTTTGATAAGCTTTCAGAGGCTATTATTGAAATTTTAGAATGTAACAATCCCGAGATTATGGGTATTAACGGAAGAAAACTTGTGAAAGATAAATATACATGGTCGGGAATTGCTGAGAACACCGAAAAACTTTATAATAAATTAATATAATATATGAGTTAAGAAATTGTGAAAGTTCTAATTTTAACATATTAATCTAGGAATATTAGAATTATCAAAATTTGAAATAAATTATTTTCACAAAGATTTATACAGTAATTTTACATGTTTATCCTTTATATAAAATAATAGTTCAATAATATTTATAGAAATAAAAAAAATAGAGGATTAAGGAGAATTATTAATGTTAAATACGATTAAAAGGTTTCAAGCCAAAGAATGGTTTATCATCACAATATTAATGTTATTCATAACAGATCTGGTTATTGTTTTGAATCTGCCACTTTTAAGGGATATAATACCCTTCTTATTCTTTACAATTATTCCAGGATTTTTGATTGTATCAATACTTAGATTGAATAAAACAGAATTTTTAGTAAAATTCCTTTTATCAGTTGGTTTGAGCATATCTTTACTTCTTGCAGTTGGATTATTCCTCAATATCCTTTATCCAATACTGTTAAAACCTCTCTCATTAATTCCTCTTTTAGTATCCTTGAATATTATAATGGGAATTCTGACATTTTTTGCTTATCAAAGAAATAGGAAATTAGATACTTCCATTATATTTAATTTTCAATTTAAAGTGGGAGATAAATTATTAGCACCATTAATTTTTCCTGTTTTATTCCCTTTGATGGCAGTTCTTGGCACTTATCTCATGAACACCACCCTTAACAATATTTTAATATTGGCTATGCTGTTCCTGATTCCGTTTTATGTTGTTGTGGTTGCATATTTAAGGGATAGGATACATCCATATACGTATCCTGTAGCACTTTTCACAATTGGTATGAGTTTGGTTTTGATGTATGCCCTTACATCTGCCCATATTATAGGTCGTGATGTTCACCAAGAGTTTTACTGTTTCCAACTAACACTCGCTAATTTCCACTGGAATATCTCCGACTATTACAATCCATACAATGCTTGTTTAAGCATAACTATACTTCCCACAATCTATCAGGTTCTTTCTAATATGAATCCTGAATATGTTTTTAAACTTTTATTCGGATTATTGGGAAGTGTTTTACCATTAATGGTATATACTGTAGCTAAAAAATATTTAAACAACAAGTTCGCATTTTTTGCAGCACTTCTGTTTGTGTTTCAGGTTTTCTTCATAGATATAGTGGATGCTGTTAGACAGGAAGTTGCTATTATTTTCTTTTTCTTGGCAATAATGGTGATTTTTGACTGTTTTGGAGACACTAAATTTGAAAAGTCAGGTGTTAAGAAATTATTGTTCCTAATCTTCGTATCTTCAATGGTTGTAACACACTATGCAACTTCATACGTTGCATTTGCATTACTGGTCCCAATTTTATTGTTACCATTTTTCAGAAACCTTTACTATGAACGAAAGATTACCATTGTTAATTTTGAAGTTTTACTCATTTACTTCACAGTTATAATCTTATGGTTTGTATTATATGCCAAGGTACAATTTTTAGCAGGAACCGATGTAATACAATCTACTGTAGCTGCTACAGCAACAGCAACTGGTGCGGGTGGCGGTAATTATGCCTTTGAAACTTCAAGGGAAGGTACTGTTTTAAGTATTTTAGGAATAGGAATAAAGAATCTTCCAAATTTCATAGCAGTCATTGCAAATGATCTGATCTTCATAACCATTGGTATTGGTTTATTAACATTATTAGGGAAATATAGAAAAATTTTAATGAATAAAACAGTGAATTTATATGGGGAAATTAAAAAGTTAGAATCTATACTTGTTTTAGCAGGAATAGTATCGTTTACATTACTGGCTATGTTTATTATATTACCTTCTGTATCGTTCTTTTATGGTTCAGACAGACTTTTCTTTCAGCTTTTAATATTTACAGCACCATTATTTATAATTGGAACATTAAAAATAGCTCAAATTTTAAATAAAGTAATTAAAAAGCCTGATCTTAAAGTGGCACTTGTATTGGTACTGTTAATTTTCCTATTTATTTGCAATACCCATCTACAATACGAGCTTACTGGTATCCCATTCTCACCAGAATATGATAAAACAGGAATAACTCGTGGTGAACTTTATATTTATGATGGTGAATTAGCTACAGCTTCATGGATTGGAAATTACCGTGTTGATGATATTAATGTTTACTTTGACGCTGTTGGTTTCACCCGATTGTTTATGTCAAATGTTAGAACTAATGTTGTTGGAATTAATTTTAATAACAAAACAATTGATGGCTATCTTTACATGGGAAATGCAAATGTTAAAGAGGGCAAATTTTATGAAAGCCTTGATAGTCAGGCAAATGTACAAACTTATAGTTCTTTCTTTACCAATAAAAGTAGAATATTTGATGATGGATATGGACAGATATGGGCTTAAAAAGAATAATAATAAATATTAACTTATATCTTTTTTATTAACTCATTGAATACTCTTTTAAATTCTTTTGATTGGGATTCTTTATTGTACTCTGAGCTAATCTCTCTACAGTGTAACGAGATATTTTTTTTCCATTGCTCATCATGATCCCCAATTTCAAGTATTTTTTCTGCAATTATTTCGGGTTGATTATTTTCTAATATTAAACATTCAAGTCCATTATCATCTAGTATATCTGATTCTCCAACATTTTTAGTTATGATTGGAATAAGACCCGATGCCATGGCTTCAAATACTGTTACTGGGCATGAATCAAAATCTGCTGGATGTATATACATTGAGCATTGTTTAAAATATTTATCTAGATTTTCCTGAAAACCTTCCTTGTGTAACCATGGATAATCTGCTTTTATTTTAGAAATACAAGATCCAACCATGTAAAGTTTGTATTCATATCCTTTATCATTTAATATTTTAACTGCATCTACAAGTAAATCAAATCTTTTGCACATTTCATGGTTTCCAATGAATAAAATATCTTTACTTTCAAGATCACAGTCTATTTCAAAACTGTTGTTAGATCCATATGGATAAACATAAGATATTGGTTTGTTATTATAATATTGAGATGCTATTCTCTTATTTAATGGAGATATAGCTATAAATCCATCAACATATGATAAAAGTCGTTCAACTATCTTTTTTTTAATTATATTCATTTCTGGGAGATCATAGAGAAGTGTATCTGCGTACAGTAGGATGATCTTCGTTTTTGGATTTTTGATCTTTTTAAAGACTGCATGGGGAAGTCCTAACCCTCCCTCTACCAATATTATATCATAGGTTGATCTGTCAAAAACTGATTTTATTAAATTTTTAATGATTTCTGGTTGATTATCACCATAATAATACCAGTTTTTAGTAACAGTCTCTGCAAATGTGCCATGTACCTTGTGTGGTCCCTGGTGTGTAAAGAGGATCTTTTTCATGATCTATTTTTCCCATTTAAATTAATTTAATTTAAAATAATTTTTTGAACACTTAATTGAAAAGAAATTTATTTTCAATTAAAGATAAATAAATTGTACCCATTTTTATAGGATCCTAAGTACAAATTTAACAACACACATAAACTATGATTAGAACATCTCATGCGTGCATTATTTGTATACTTGATCGGTTAGATAATAGAATTTTTAGCGTCACCTGCTAGTTTTTTAATTAACATCGATGAATATCGGTATCCTACTTGTAACATGTAGATAGGCAGATGAAGTTTATAATTTTTTTCATGAGCCTTCATAAATTTGAGATTGGTTTTTATTTCCTTTGAAATCCCTCTGAATTTTACTTTACTCTTTGATGCACCAGCTTTATGCCAAACAATAGCATTTAAATTTGTGATCATTTTAAAGCCTTTATTTTTCATTTCAATACAGAGATCCACATCTTCACATCCAAAGAAGAATTCTGAATTTAAAAGCTTCGAAGGTAACATGTCTGTTTTTATAAGCAAAACAGCCCCAGAAATCCAATCTACATCGATTTTAGAATTTTTAATAGTTGGAAGTTTATCATTAAGATCTATGTCATGATAGCCGGGATATCGTGATAGATCAATTGTTCCACCAACACTCCACAAAACATCAGTTTTATCATTAAAATTATAATAAAATGTTTTTGAGCCAATAACTGCTATTTTATCATCATTTTCTCCGGTTTCTACCATTTCTGTTAAGAAATGTTTTTCAACAACAGTATCATTATTTAATAATAATATATAATGGGAATTTAATGTGTTTAGGGAATATCTTATCCCTATATTATTCCCTTCTGCAAATCCATAATTTTTATCGTTTTTAATTAGGATTAACTTCTTATCTGATGGTAACTCCTGATACTTTGATTTATTTGTTTGGAGATTTTTTTCTGTTTCTTCTTTGGTGTACTCAAATATCTGTATGGGTTTGTTTTTTGGATTGTAATTGTAGAATGGAGATTTCTGTTTGAGTTTTCCTTTACAGTACTCCATGATCCTCTGGATGGAATCATCTTTTGAATCATTATCAACCAGCACAATATCGTAGTTTGGATAATCTATTTGATATAGTGATTCCAAGCATTCAATGGTATCTTTCCATCCATTCCAATTGAGGATTATCACTGAAACTTTGGGGTTGTTGGTGTTCATATAAAACCTTTTAACAGATAATATAACTGTTTATTGTCTGTTTCCTTTTTTGAGGAAGTAGTTTAGCTGATCTTTTATGATATCATTTAAACTGTGCTCAATTTTGGCACCTATTTTCTTGATCTTTGCAGTGTCTGCAAATAATATTGGTACTTCTGCTGGTCTAAATCTGTCTGGATTAAATTCTATTGGCACAATTCCCTTGTCTGTATGTACTTTAATTCCCTTATCTTCGAGTGCATAATCTAGGTCGCCTTCAAGTATCTTGGTGTCCACTATTGTTTTATCAAATTTAACACCAAAAATTGGTGAATCATCCATTTCAGTAGGATCTTCAATTAATTTATCTCCATTGAATGTCTCAATTCTATTAACATTCCATCCTGCTTCTTTTAAACCTAATAATATATAACTTAAAACAGAGTTTGTTCTCATGGAACCTTGGTTGTATACTTCTCCAGATTTACCATTTTCTGCTAGTGTCATATATCCTTTGACAATATCTTTAACATGTGACCAGTCTCGGAATGCATTTAAATTTCCAATGGTTATCTTGTCAATTTCACCAAATTTAAGTTTCATAATCTGGTTGGTTATAACTGATGTTACAAACATCAATCCCCTTCCAGCTCCTTCATGATTAAAAGCTCGTGATACTACGGTATTTAAGCCATATGAATGATAATAATTCTGCATAAGATGATCACCAAATACTTTAGATACTGCATAGGGAGACATTGGTCTTAATGGGTTGGTTTCTGCAATAGGAACTTCAGGAATATTTACTGGTTCTGGGAATATGGTTCCGTATTCTTTTTTTGCATGTTCATAATGTTCTTTAGAAGAAATTACCAGACCATACTCTTCACTTGAACCTGCAAATATTATTTTTGTGTTTGAATCATTTGTTTTAGCAGCATCTAAAAGGTTTGCTGTTCCTATACAGTTTATCATTTGTGTTTCTGGTGAATTTTCAAATGATCTAGGTACAAATGACTGAGCACCTAAATGGAATACATAATCGGGTTCAGAAATTTCTAATGCAGTTGCAAGGGAAGTTATTTCTGTTAAGTCCCCTTCTATTGTATTTACATTTTTTTCTATACCGTGATCTATGAGGTTTTTTGCTATGGTACCATCAGCACGTCTTCTAATTAATCCATAAACATTAGCATTTTGTTTTAACAATTCTTCTGCAAGGTATGATCCTGCAAATCCCCCTACACCTGTAATTAAAATATTTTTATTGTTCCAATTCAATTTAAATACCTCCATGCCCTTTAACATTNNATCTTATCATTTAATTTCATACTTCTATGGGATATATTTTTTGTATTAACCTTTATCTTTATTGATAACACGCTTTAAATGTTTTAATAATCTTTCTCCAGCATGATCGAGTGTCCAATAATTTTCAACAGTTTTAACAGCATTTTTACCCATATCATATCTTTTATAATCCTTTGAAAGCATTTTTGTAATTGCTTCACCAAAAAGTTCTTCATCCCTATCTATTAATAATCCTGTTTTTTTATGGATAACTGTTTCACGAACACCACCCTCTTTTACAGCCACAACAGGTGTCCCACATGCCATTGATTCAAGTGGGACAAGTCCAAATGGTTCAAGATAAGGTGAATAAACAACCAATTCTGCTTGATTATATAGAATTATCAGTTCATCATCGTTGATTAAACTTAAAATTTCCATTTCAACGTTCAGTTCATTTGCATGTTTTTCTAGATAAGTTTTCCATGGGGGATAACTTGAATTGGACACTACTATTAATTTAGGACGTATTTCAGGATCTATAAGGGCCAGTGATTCAACAAGGAATCCATGTCCCTTTTCGGGTGTAAATGTGCCTACAGATAATATATATCTTTCTTCAGTGATTTCTATTGGTTTGAACATTTCATGGTCCACACCTAAATATGATACATGGGAGTTTATCCCATACATCCTTAATATGCTCTCCCTTGAAAAGTATGAATTGGATAATGTATATTTTGAGTAATTGGAGTTAGTTTTGTCTATGTTTAATCCTCTCTTAACAACTATATTACTTCCTAAACTCTTTAATGATCCTAGTAAGTTTTTTTTCTTTCTTGGGAAGATAATTTCGGATATTGCATCGTTTCTTAGGGGTTGTTGACAGTAATAAACATGAGGTTTTTTAAGATATTTTAGTAGAAACGGTGCCATTGTAAACTGATCTTGTTCTGAGAATATAATATCATAATTTCCGTTGTTGATTACTCCTGCTATGTTCTGTTCGGTTTTTTCAAGGTCTCTTAATGATACCTTTTTTATTTGTGGGGGGATGTATTTAATTGAGGAGTATATGGAATTTCCAAGGGTTGTTGATACTGGGAATACATGTACATTACTGGCAACTTGATCCAATGGTAAAAATTCCTCATTTGCAGTTGATGGTACAAAAACATCTACTTGATGATTATTTTTAGTTAAATATTCCACATATCCATATAAAGCCCTTTTAGCTCCTCCAGATGGTAAGTTATGAAAAACTGCGATCTTCATGGTTATTATTCCTCAATACAATAATTTTTTTTTATGATGAGATTTAGATTTGAAATGGTTAATATATATTATAATTTATGATAATAATTTATTTTAATCTTTTAGTGCATCTTCATATACGTCCCATGTTTCCTTAGTTGTTTTTTTCCAGCTGAACATTCCGGCTCTTTCAAGACTTTTTCTGCTCATTTCTTTTCTTAATTCATTATCTGTTAATATTTTATGCATAGATTCTGTTAAACTATCTATATCATTTGGATCTATCATTATACCAGCATCACCAACTACTTCAGGTAATGATGATGTATTTGATGTGATTACTGGACATCCACAAGCCATAGCTTCCAATGGAGGTAATCCAAACCCTTCATATAACGATGGATATACAAACAGGTCAGCTGCATTATACAATTTAACTAGATATTCATCTGTAACATAATCTGTGAAAATAACATCATCTTTGAGGTTAAGCTCTTCAATTAAATCAAATATTTTAGTATATTTCCAACCCTTTCCACCGACTATTACCAGTTTATGTTCTATTTTACATTTTTTAAGTTTGTAAAATGATTTGAGTAATGTAGGAACGTTTTTCCTTTTTTCTAGTGTTCCAACAAATAGTATAAATGGAGTATCTATATTATATTCTTGTTTCAATTCATCATGTATCTGTTTTTTGTTTTTTAAAGGTTTATATTGTTCGTCTGCTGATAATGGTATTACTCTTAACCTTTTTTCAGGGATGTTAAGAAGTTTAATACAATCGTTTTTTGTGCTTATAGAGTCACATATCATGACATTAGTTCTGTTTTTTATAAATTTAAGTGATGATTTCCATGTCAGATTAGTTTCTCTTGTGTGCATTTCTGGAAATAGTATGGGTGTTAAATCGTGTAGGGTTAGTACTTTTTTAATTTCCCTGTTGAGTACAAATGGTGTTATCTGATTATACCAATGAACAGGAATGTGTAAAATATCTATATCTGCATTTTTAACTGCTTGAGGTATTCCTATTGCAGATGTAAGTTTTAATGGCTTTTCAGGTATTATGATATCATTTACTTGGGAATATATTGGATCATCTGATCTTTCATAGTGGATCAGGGATATCTCATCCGCCTTACCATTATTAATCATATTTTTAATAAGATTGTAAAGATAATTATTGACACCAGTCCTTTTCTTATCTATCATCCATGAGAGAATTCCTACATTCATTGCATCACTTTTGTTTGATTTTTTTTATCTAAAAATTATCTACTTTAAATTCAGTATAAATACTCTCTGTTTCAAGAGCCACTGATTTCCAGCTGGTTTTATTGTAAAATTCATCACATCTTTTCTTTAGATAACTTTGTCTTTCTTTATTATTCATTAATTTCTTTATTTTAATGAGTAGCTCTTGTTTATTCCCATTTTCAAAAAGTTCAATACAATCGTATTTATCTTTAATCTCTTTAAAATAACTTAAATCAGATGTTATAGTTGGAATTCTATAACTAAGACCCAAACTAAGAGCTGCTGATGCAACAATCCATCGATATGGATATATAAAAAGGTCTGTTGAACTTGCAATTACGGGTAGGTCCTTTGTATCTACAAAATCAAAAAATTTAACCCTATTTTCTAATCCCAAAGATTTAACTTTATTTACTAGATATTCTTTATATTTTGCTTGATCTTTTGTTCTGGCACCACCAGCAACAAATAATATGGTGTTATCCTCAAGTTCGGGTAATATTTCAATTATAAGATCATGACCCTTATTTTTGCTTATAAAACCAAAAATAGTGATTATTTTCTTATCTGAAACATTTAAATGGGCTTTAGATTCATTTTTATTTAATATGTGAGCTTTAGATGTACCTAATGGTATTTCAACCATTTTAGTCTCATCAATACCCTCTTTATTTAATATTTCAATCATTTTACTGTTGTGAACAATTATTTTATCGGATTTATTTAAAAATTTAATTATATTACGATTTATCCAAGAATTAAACCCCGCTTCATGTATTGTTGTAATTATACTGTTTCTACGTAATTTTAGGATGGTTATTACCAGTGGTATATAGTTAACTTCTACAAGGGGTATTGGTAAAATGCCAAATAGGGCTGGTTGATATTGTATGTGGGTTATTTGATCTTTTTTTATTCCTTTTAACAATTTAATAAAATAGAATGGATTTTTTGATTGTGTATCTGTAATTGGTATGACGTTGATTTTAATATTTTCACTCTTATTCAATTCATTTACGAGTTGTTCTGATGTATCAGCGATGCCACAATTAATATTTTGGCTGGTAATGATGTTAACNNTGTTAACATTTATTTTTGACATGTATTCTCTCGCTTAATTTGAAATTTTTTATTTTAAATGTGAAAAAGTAGTAATTTTTTGACCAAGAATTTACTTTTTTATTCTTGGTATTCGGAAATAACTTTATCTGCAATTGTTTGATATTCTTCAACTACTTTTTTATGTGTGTCTGCTGTATCATATTCTTCCATTAAT
>PMGM01000098.1:29642-29764 GCA_003158115.1 Methanobacterium sp. | reverse complement strand
TCGTCTGATATTTTTTTAAGGTTTATGATCTTTCCTCTTCTGTAGGTTCCATCTGCAGTGATTAGGATCTTGACCTTTGCATTGTTCATTCGTTCAACAAATGCACCAACACTCAGACCCGA
>PMGM01000098.1:0-29635 GCA_003158115.1 Methanobacterium sp. | reverse complement strand
GTGCATTGGCCATTTTATTGACCTCACGATAGAGCTCATAGTAGGATAATTTCTTCTCGTCTCCCCTTTCATTCACATAGAGGATAGCTACTTGGTTTCTTTTTTCGGTATTAATCCATCTGTCTACAGCGTTGTAGGTCAAGTTGGTTTTACCGTTTACAAACCATTTGTAGAAGGGTTTATTGCTTTCATCTAAAACTTTGTCCCATTTCTGAAACCAGTCAATGTCTTCAGCCTTTTCTTCCCAATATTTCTCGAAGTTTTTTCCCTTCCGAATCTCATTTTCCCAATTTTTTACATGTGCTCGTTCTACCGTTTCTACAGTAGGTTTGAAAATTCTTTTCTCATCTANNATTTCTTTACCTGCCGTTATTCAATTCTTCATTTACCTAATACAGTAACAGTAGTAAATTTGTGTATATTACTATATATATTTTTCTATGATTAATCATTATAAATAACGATTAATCATGTTAAATTTATTTGTGTATCATAAAAAAAAGATTTTAATGAAATTTAATGTTATTAAAACTCGGATACATGGTTATTGAATCTTTTTAGATAATTTTTTCCTAGCATCCACATATCTCTCATGAAATCCCTTTCTGTAACCATCTTGATAATGGATCAAGGATTTTTTTTCCTTAATTAATTTCAAACATTGATCTTCAGGAGGTTCTTCACCCAGTGTCATAGTTCTTACAGTTTTCTCTTTAGAACTTGGAACAACTTTAATATCACTAAGTGTTATGCAGCTCCTGAACAGATATCTCAAGAATTTGGTAGGGCAGATTAAAGAACAGATATTTATCAAATGGAAACAGCATTCTATGAGTTAGCAACAGGTAGATTACCATTTAAAGGCGAAATTTCCCAGATATACATTTCAATACTCAATACTCAACCAGTACGTCCCATTGATATTAATCTCAAACGCAAGTCCTGTTGATGGGATAATAATGAAATGTCTTAACAAAATAAGTCTGAGAGATTCTCAAATATGGGCGAACTAATTAAAGAACTTGAAAAATACCGATCCACCGGTGATACAGTCATGTTTGATAAATAATATTTACATTTTCTTTTTATTTGTTAATTCCATCTTGGGGGAAAGTTGGTGAATAAAGGATTGATACTAGGAATCATAGGTGGTGTAACAGTTTTTATAATTTCCTTAACTCGGATTATCCATATAAATTTTGACTTTGATCAAAAATTATTAATGAAGTGGATAGTGGAGTTCCAACAAGTGTGATGTACAATCAAATTGACAAAGACACACAAAACCAGCAGTTAATTGCAAAGGAAATTTAGATCCACATGTTATGGATCCTAATGATTGGGAAAAGAAAACATTAGCAACCAATGATAATTATCATATCCAGATATATAATGTTGAAATGGGATACATTGCAAATTATAATCATATAAGAAAGGAATATGTTACGGTAAAATTTCTAAAGAATTATTTTTAGAAGAAAGCGACTCCATCAAAAATTAATCTTAACTATTATTCAATGTAAAAAAAAAAAATTAGAATGTAAGAAATGTAAGAAGGATTTAAATCCTTTAATTACATCATTGGTGGCATACCGCCAGGCATACCGCCCATTCCACCCATTCCTTCCATACCGCCCATATCAGGTTCCCTTGGAGTTGAAGATGCTATTACATCATCGATCCTTAGAATCATTTCAGCTGCTTCAGCTGCTGACTGGATTGCTTGTTTTTTAACTCTGTGTGGTTCGATTACTCCAGCTTTGTACATATCTCGTACTTCACCTTTGAATACATCAAGACCCATGTAGAGGGATTTTTCGTGAGCTGCACGGAGATCCACTAGGGAGTCTATGCTGTCGAGTCCTGCGTTTTCAGCGAGTGTTTTAGGTACAACTTCGAGTGCCTCTGCAAATGCTGCAACTGCAAGCTGTTCCCTTCCACTTATGGTGTCAGCGTACTCTTTTAAGCCTCTTGCTATTGATATTTCTGCTGCTCCACCACCAGCCACTACTTTACCGTCTTCGACTGTAGCTGCGACTACACCTATTGCATCGTCAACTGCTCTTTCTATCTCATCTACAACATGGTCAGTTGAACCCCTTACAAGGAGTGTTACTGATTTAGGATCTTTACATCCTTCCACAAAGATCATTTCATCGCCTGAGATCCTTTTCTCTGCAACTGATCCAGCATCTCCTAAGTCTTCAAATGACATGTCTTCAATGTTTGATACTACTTTAGCACCTGTTGCTCTCGAGAGTTTTTCCATATCGGACTTTTTAACTCGTCTAACAGCCATTACACCCGCTTTAGCAAGGTAATGTTGTGCAAGATCATCAATACCTTTCTGACAGAAAAGTACATTAGCGCCTGCATCTTTAACTTTGCTGACCATGTCCCTTATCATCTGCTCTTCCTGTTCAATGAAAGCCTGCATCTGAGCTGGGTCTGTTATCCTGATTTCTGCGTCAACTTCTGTTTCTTTCACTTCAATTGCACTGTTTAGTAATGCGATTTTAGCGTTTTCAATAGATTTAGGCATTCCTGGATGTACCCTTTCTTTGTCTATGATGACACCCTGAACTAGAGTTGACTCATCAACAATAGCACCATCTTTCTTCTCTATTTTGATGTGGTCAGTGTCAATATTACCATCTTCTTGAACCTGTTTTACAGCAGCTACAATTAATTCTGCTAATGGTTCTCTGGCTTTTTCAGTTCCTTTACCGGTCATTGCGGTCATTGCAACTTTCAGGAGAGTGTCACGGTCGTCTGCATCTATAGCTATGACGTTTAAAATTTCTTGTGCTTTTTCAGCAGCTTGTCTGTATCCCATTGCAATAATGGTTGGGTGTATATCTTGGTCTAGCAGTCCTTCTGCTTTTTTGAGTAGTTCACCAGCAATAATAACTGCTGTGGTTGTACCATCTCCTACTTCGTCTTCCTGGGTTTTTGCAACTTCTACTAACATTTTTGCTGCTGGGTGTTCTATGTCCATCTCTTTGAGTATGGTCACACCGTCGTTTGTCACAACAATATCTCCTAATGAATCGACAAGCATCTTATCCATTCCCTTAGGACCTAAGGTTGTTCTAACTGTTTCTGCAAGTACTTTTCCTGCTAGGATATTCATCCTTTGAGCATCTCTTCCTAAAAACCTGTTGGTACCTTCAGGTAATATTAAAACTTGTTGGCCTTGGCCGCCTAATTGTGCCACAGTATCACCTCTTTTTGTATATGTAATTCATTAGTGGGTTAGAGGTTCTATAAATAGTTTGTGATCAGCTTATTTTGGATGGATAATTTTAATAATCTAGGGACATTCCATACTTCCCTTCAAGAATAGTCCCATTAGCTTTATTAATCGAGAATTTATTCCCATGATCATCAAATAGACCATTATTAAACCATTAAAACAAATCTACTTAAAAATCACCATATTTCATTGAGATATTCCGTTAAGTTGTCTATTAAGAGGGAGATTATAAAAAAAACTAATTGAGAACTGATTCTGTTATATTTGTATACCCAAATTTTTGATATTTAGCCATTATCATTCTGATTATCGTTTTATTACAAATTAATAGTTATTCTGTTACCTGTTGCCTAATATTAGAGATATTTTTATTAAATTATCAAATACACCCAATCTAATAACTCTTGCATTATGCAAGAGTATATATGTGATGGACGATAACACTTGCGTTATGCAATTATTGTACTGTGCATGAATATAAAATTGGATATTATAACAAAGAAATCTAGGTAATACATGACAAATGAAGATAACAAATCTAAGAAGGGAATTGAATTAATAACAGGAGATCCTAAAAGGGCCATAAGAAAACTATCATTTCCTATGATGTTAACAATGTTACTCGCATTAAGTTATCTAATAATTGATAGTATATGGATTGCTGGACTTGGTTTTAATGCATTGGCAGCTTTAGGATTCATTTCACCATTATTTATGATAATCTTCGGTTTAGGGTCAGGTATAGGAACTGGTACTACATCATTTATAGCTCGTTGTATAGGGGCAAAGGATAAAGATAAAGCAAATAATGCTGGAATGCACTCTGTACTATTAACTCTTATAATTTCTATTGTACTACCCATTATTTCAATCCTGTTTTTAAAAGATATTTTATTATTGATAGGTGCAGGTAGTGTTTTAACTCTTGCAAATGAATATGGGCAAATTATATTTTTAGGGTCTTTTGCATTGTTATTTAATACATTAGGTTCGAGTATTCTACGTGCAGAAGGAAATATGAACAGAGCCACCTATGCAATTGCAATTTCCAGTTTATTAAACATGATTATAGCTCCAATATTCATTTACACATTAAAGCTTGGAATAAGTGGAGCAGCAATAGCAACCGTGTTATCATCATTAGTATCTTGTATTGTGATTTTATATTGGATTTTAGTAAAAGAAGATACATATATAGAGTTGAAATTAAGAAATTTCAGTTTTAATATGGGGATCATTAAAGATATACTTTTAGTGACTTTACCTGCAAGTGTAGAGTTCTTTATAATGTCTATAACATCAATAATTATCAATGCCATGTTAGTTATTGTAGGTGGTGCAACTGCAGTAGCTGTTTATACAGCAGGATGGAGAATAGTAACAATAGGAATGACACCTGCAATGGGTGTAGAAACAGCTCTATTAATAACTGCGGGAGTTGCGTTTGGTGCAAAGAATTTTAAAAAGTTAGAATTGGGCTTTAATTATTCCATAAATTTAGCAGTACTTATTTCTGTAGTTTTAGCTGGTCTAATATATGTTTTTGCCCCAAATATTGCATGGTTATTCACTTATTCATCTAATAGTGCAATTTTAGCTCCAAGGATTGTGGATTTCATTAGGATATTCTGCGTATTCTTAGTTGCAATACCATTTGGATTAACATCTTCAAGTGTATTCCAAGCTATTGGTAAAGGACATACATCTTTAGTTCTAATTATTCTAAGAGATTTGATCCTATCACTTATATCAGCTTATGTTCTTGGATTTGTATTACATTTAGGTGCAGATGGAATTTATTGGGGAATTGTTGTGGGTATTATCCTAGGGTCAGCTATAAGTTATATATACTTTAGAATCTTTTTAACAAGATTGAAAAAAGATGCAGTTAATTTAGATATTAACTAAAAATCATTTGATCTTTATTTTGTTTTAATAAATTATTATAAATAATAATAGGGGAGTAGATAATTATGGTTGAATATGTAGGTTTTACAAGAGATGAAATATTGGATATGAGTTTAGGTTCTTTAGTATCCACGGTTAGTAGAGCGTATTTATTTTTTTTATTTCATGAGATAGAGAAATATGGAATCCATGGTGGACAATTTCAATTTTTAAGAACTTTATCTAAAAGGGATAGTATTTCTCAAGAGGAGTTAGCTCATGTTTATCATAATCATGAAAGTACTATAGCTAGGGCTTTAAGAAAATTAGAAGACGCTGGTATGGTTGCACGTAAGGTTGATGAGAATAATCGTAGAAAGAATATAATAACCATAACAGAGAAGGGAAGAGATATTGTTGATAATATCCGATTAATGGATGAGAAATGGGAGAATAATCTTAAATCTTTAGATTTTGATGAAAAACATAAATTAAAAGAATTGTTAACAACTTTAGCATTAGAAGCTTTAGATGATATGAAAACTATTCGGGAATAGATAATAGTTAGAGATAATCATTTATTTATTTTAAATTTGTCATATCCACATTATCATCCATTATAAACCGAAACTTTGGGTTAAAATCATATACAAAGCCCATATAAATATAACTGTCATTATCAACAGTTCTCTCCATGCTTTTCCAGGACTTGCTTCTATTCCATAGGACATTATTTTTATAGGTGATATTGGTGGTTCTGGAGACTCTTCAGGTTTTAGTGGTTCTGAGAAACTGTGGAAATATAATTGGATCAAAACCATTCCAATCAGGAGGCCAGTAGTAAAACTGAGATATTCAGTCCGTCCAGATAGATATAAAAATATCATTAAAAGCAATACCATGCTCAGAAGGAAAATATCCGATATTTTTGTTGCTGTGGATTTCCCATTATAAGATGAATCTAACAATTTTCTTCTTGTATCGTACTTAACAAAGAAGAATACAAAAAATTTGATCAGCGAATAAACAACAAAGAATATTAACAATATCTTCAAAATCAACAAAGCCCAATCCATATTCTAATACCTCCAAAAATCTATTATAAACTAAGTAAAAAATCTTATAATACCTTTTATCATCATGTTGGAAATATAAATAATTATATTTTTCTAACAGGAATCATTAGTTATAAAAACTCGTCCTTAACATCATTAAGGAGCTATAGATCATTTATTTATCTATTTTTTTCCATAGGATTTTATCTCCCTCTGGTGTTGATATAAAATAGCCCTTTCTCTCAAGGTTTCTAAGAGCGTGTTCGAAGTTTTCATTCGATAATTCGCTAAATCCCATTGTCCTGAGTTTTTTATAAAGATTTTCTGTTGTGTCCTCATCATAGGGTAATAATAGATAAATCTGTGATTGGAAGGAGGTAAGATCCTTTTTAGGGCGTGATATTATGGCTTCGAAATTAACTTTTATCTTTTCCAACTCTACTATTTCCTCTTCCTTATCATGGAGCATGGCATGGAGCTGTGTTATTTCTTCATCTTTCTTGATAATATGATTATTAAACTCTTCTTGAACAGCTTTTATCTGAATGCTCTCTGTTTCGGTGGATACTGTAGTTTCATTCTGACTCTTTTTAAGTTCGATCTTAAGTTTGCTTATCTCTAGTAGGCATGCTTTCACAAGTTGCCTCAACTGTTCTCTCTCTGTATCCTTTAATAACGCCATTATATCACTATTTATTATTTATGTACTAACCTGTTTTTAAGCTTTAAGATTATATTCCCCAAAATATTGGAAATATTGCTCAAGACATGGATATGATAACTTCTGTATCAAAGTAAAAAAAAAAATATACAATTCAACATTTATTAAGATAAAAAAGTAAGAAAAATGAGAAAAGAGTTATAAATAGTTTTTACATTATCTCATTTATAAGTTCTGCATTTAATATTGAAGCACCAGCAGCACCTCTTATGGTGTTGTGACCCACCAGGATATATTTTAAACCATTTTCAAATACATCGTCCTTACGTATCCGACCAACAGAAACAGCCATACCATTACCCGCCATACGATCCATACGTGGCTGTGGTCTGTTAAGCTCTTCATGTATAACAATCGGATTTTCTGGTGCTGAATGAAGGTTAAGTTTTTGTGGCAAGCCATTGAAATTTGAAAATGATTGTTTTATATCATCAACCGCAAAATCATCCTCCATTTCAATGAAAACAGCTTCTGTATGTCCATCAAGTACTGCTACTCTGTGGCACGATGCACTCACACCAAAGTTTGCATTGGTAACGGTTGTGCCATCAAAATCACCTAGAAGGTGGAGTGTTTCTGATTCCATTTTTTCTTCCTCATCACCAATAAATGGTACTAAATTATCTACTATGGCCATAGATGGTACTCCATTGTAACCAGCCCCTGATACTGCTTGCATTGTAGATACATAGACCCTTTTAATATTAAACTGGTCATATAATGGTTTTAAGGTCATTACAAGTGCTATGGTTGAACAGTTAGGATTTGTGACTATAAATCCATCCCATCCCCTTTTTTTCTGTTGTGTTTCAATAAGATCCAAATGTTCAGGGTTTACCTCCGGTACTACAAGTGGTACATCGGGTTCCATTCTCATTGCACTGGCATTTGATGCGACCTTCATACCGGCCTCTGCAAATTTTGGTTCAACAACAGCTGCATGTTGAGTAGGCAATGCTGAAAATACTATTTCAACATCTTTAACCTGATTAGGGTCTGTGTCAACAACAATTGTATCTCCAATAGCTTCTGGTATTTTACTTTCAAGATGCCATGTTACAGCATCTTCATATCTTTTACCAGCCGATCTGCTGGAAGCTGTAAGTGCAGTTACCTCAAAATTTGGATGATCTGCCAACAACTCAATAAATCGTTGCCCAACCATTCCAGTAGCCCCTAGAATTCCCACGTTTACCATTTTTTTAACCACCCATTATTACAATATATGAAAAATTAAATATTTCAGTTTTTATATCCAAATCTATTGATTCAGACCAAGAACATCTCCCATATCACTCACATGACCCTTTTTGGCTGTTACAACATATCGAATTGCTTTTATAACACCTGATACGAATGATTGTCTGCTGTGTGCTCTGTGAATTATTTCTAGACGCTCACCTTCACCAGCAAAGATCACAGTGTGATCTCCTACAATATCTCCACCCCTTACAGCGTGAATCCCAATTTCTTCGTTGGTACGTTCGCCCACTAAACCTTTTCTTCCATAAACACCTACTTCATCGATGTTACGGTTAAGTTCAGTTGCAATAATTTCCGCGGCCTTAACAGCTGTACCGGATGGTGCATCCTTCTTGTGTCTGTGATGTGCTTCAATAATTTCCACATCATAGTCTCCGATTATTGATGCCAGATCCTTAAGCACCTTAAAGAAAACATTTACTCCAACAGCCATGTTAGGGGCAATAATTGCCCTGATATCATTCTTCTCTATCGAAGATACTATCTTTGTCATCTGTTCATCAGAAAATCCTGTTGTTCCAACAACCAAATTAACACTACATTCTGCAGAAGTTTTTATGGTATTTATAGCAGCCTTTGCAATGGTAAAATCCACAAGAACATCAGGTTTTGTGCTTTGAAGAACTTCCCTAAGATTTTCTGCTCCAGTGACCTTAACACCTATTTCTCCTATTCCTATGACTTCTCCCACATCCTTACCTTCAAATTGGTTGTTAGGGCTTTCTATTGCTGCCACAACTTTCATGTCATCCTGTTCTAGTATGGTTTTTATTATTTTTGATCCCATTCTTCCACATGCACCAGTCACAGCTACGTTGATCATTTATATTCATCTCCTTTTATGAATTGAAGAAATTTATCAACAGAAAAAAATGGATTCTATAAATAAAAAATTTGAACCCATTTATAATAATTAAAAAAAGGATTTAAGCTTTTATCCTAAAAAAACTAAAAAAAATAATGGAGTTTAATTAGGTGTTAAACCTTTTTAAACCAGTTTAAGGTCCTTTAAAACCTTTGTAAGCTTTACAGTACTCTCGTCTTTCATTGGAGCGAGTGGCATCCTTACATGCCCTGCTGGTCTTCCAATCATGTTAAGAGAATCTTTAGTTGGTACTGGATTTGATTCTATGAACAGGACCTTCATTAAATCGTAGAGTTCATAATGAAGTTTACTGGCCTTTACAAAATCTCCTTCAAGTGCTGCGTTAACCATCTGACTCATTCTAGCCGGATCTACATTGGCAACTACACTTATAACTCCCATTGCACCCATTGATATCATTGGGAGTGTTAGGTTATCATTTCCAGATATAACCATGAAGTTCTTAACATCTTGATCTTGAAGTCCTTTTATAGTGGCTGAAACCTTATCCATATCGGGATTTGCCTCTTTAATTGCCACTATTTTATCAAGTTTAGCTACTTTGACAATGGTTTCAACATCAATATCTGTACCTGTTCTTGACGGTACATTGTAAACTATAATCGGTACGTTGGTTGATTCTTCAAGCATTTTATAGTGCTCGTAGAGTCCATGTTGTTGTGGTTTGTTATAGTATGGTGTTATAACCAGAGCAGCATCTGCACCTGCATTTTCTGCGTATTGTACCAGTCCCAATGCTTCCTTTGAAGAGTTACTNNTCCATTAACTTCATCCACTAAGATGTCAATCATTTTCCTCTGCTCATCATGTGTAATGGTGGCAGATTCACCGGTTGTACCGGCTGCAAGTAATCCGTCAACTCCATTATCAATTAGATAATTAATATTTTCACGCATACCTGCTTCGTCAACCCCATCATCTTTAGTAAATGGGGTCACCATGGCAACTGTTGTACCTTTCAAATTCATTCTAAGACGCTCCTTACAAGTTCATAAGCTCTTTTACCATCAATCCATTCTACGAAAATAACTACAGAAGTTTGACTTGAAGAGATCTCAACTATGTTGATCTTTTGTTTACGTAGAGGCTCTGTTACCCTTGTAATTATTCCCGGAGTATCTATAAAATCTTGACTCGCAACTGTTATCATTGCTATATCTGATCCAACTGAAAGTGAACTCAGATCATCATTTTTGACCACTACTTCGTGTAGTATTTCATGGGCATTGTCCACAAGTGACTTGTCAATGAATAGTGTTACTGAATTCTGGCCAGTTGATATACCGTAAATATTGATCTTGTTCTTTGCTAGTGCATCAGTGAGTTCTGAAAGTACTCCAGTTTTCGTTAAAATCTCTTCACCTACAACTGCTATAACAGATATGGGATCCACATTTAACGCTGTTGTTTTTAACATGTGATTACCTGCAGGTCCAATAATTTCGGTTCCAATTGCAGAGAGATCACCGTGCTCAAATCCGATGATCTTAGCATTTATGAGGGGATCCTTGTACCTGAGTGCATGTGGATGTAATACCTTTGCACCGTGTGTTGCAAGGTCTCTCATTTCCTCGACCGATATTTTGTCCAGTTTCTTTGCAGACTGGAGCCTGTTAGGATCCGTTGACATTACACCGCCAACATCTGTTACAATGATTACTTGTTCTGCTTTGAGACAGTGTCCCAATAGAAATGCTGTTATGTCACTTCCACCTCGACCAAGAGTTGTTAAGGTACCATCTTCATCCTTTCCAAGGAAACCACATAGTACTGGTATGATACCCTGATCAAGAACCTTTATGAGTTCGCTGATCTTGGCCTTTGTCAATTCGAAGTTTACTTTAGCATTTAAATAATTACTGTCGGTAATAATGGGCCAGATATCCATATTTGGATCAAGATATTCGGATTTAACACCTAGAGATTCTATTGTAGATGCGAACATTCTTACACTGGTAATTTCACCCATTGCAACTATGTCTGCAAGTTGTTTTTCTGTAATGGATTCGCCTATAGCATCATCCACGGTCTTTAGAATTTCATCGGTTGTTTTATTCATTGCTGATACAACCACAACAACTTTTTTACCCTTCATATATTCTTTAACAACAGATTCTGCAGCTTTTCTTATCCTTTCTCCATTACCTATTGATGTTCCACCAAATTTGGCCACTATTATTTCCATTAATATTCACACCTTTATTTATCAACCTAAGCTTAGAAATTAAACATCTGAGCAAAAAAAAAAAGTTTTGCTTAAGGTTGCTTAAGACCCTACTTAAGATTCGTTTCTTACTAATCTTGTTACGTATCCAGCTATTTTGTTCCTTAAATGTTTGGTACTGACTGTGGTGAATTTTTCAACTAATAGTTTGTTTTCATCAAAGTCTGTTGTAAATGTACCTTCATAAGTTTCAATTAATTCTCTGGATGTACGCTTAACAAATGATGTTCTAATGTTTCCCATAATTTTACCTCCTTAAAATCTTTTTTTGTTCTTCTTTACTCATATCAGTTAATATTTTAATTATACGGGTAAGCTTAACTTCATCAATATTTTTTTTCCTTGCTATTTCTTTAATCTTAGCGTGGATATATTCTTCCCGTTTTTTGTCTTCAATTTCAATGCCAAGAACTAACTTGGCATTAACAATATCACGGGCAAGTGATGTTCTTTTCTCAATGAGATCTATTAACTTCTCATCCATTTCATCTATTTTAATTCTTGAATCCTGAAGCAGTTTTGAAGCTTCTTCCCTATCCACTGGAAATCACCCTGGTACCTTCATTTTCAACCTCTGTACGTATGATCTGTCCGGGCTGAGAGCTCCATGCATCTACAACATCTTCAACATTTTTTTGAGATGTGATTGCAACAAATGACGGACCTGTTCCAGAAAGTCCAGCCGCATTTGCACCAGCCTCTATAGCATCCAATGCCATTACTGGATTAAACCCAAGTGATGCACAGTACAAGAGTCCATTTAGAGTCATTGCATTGCATATATCCCCATTTAAAGCTTCTTTAAAGGCCAGTTTAACCTGTGGGGCAATGAGTTTCATACGCCTCACATCCGATTGTGCAGTGGGTGAACATCTATTAGGCATATATACTAATATAATTTGTTGATTCATATCCCTCATCTTGAGGATCTTTCTCTCAATATTATTAGTAATTGTGAGTCCACCAAAATATGATGCACTTGCATCATCAAAAGCACCAGTAATGGTTACACCCGCTTCTAAAGATGCATCTATCCCCATATTCAACAGATCACGTTTGTTAAAAATTACATCATCAGGTTTAAACTGATATTCATCCATCAAAGCATATGCGGTTGCAGTTACAACAGCGTTTGATGTTGCGCTGCTGCTTGATAAACCCGATGCAACAGGGAGTGTGGAACTTGTTTTTATAGAAATTCCCTTGTCAATTTCATCAACATGATAATATTCTTTAAATCTGTCAACAACTTTACGAACACATATCTCCATCAGTGTAGTGTCGATATCACCATCTGCAACACATGTAATGGAGGAGGAGTTTGATGCCTTTATTTCTGCTTCTGCTGTGACATAAAGTTTAATACCAAATGCAGAACCGCATCCTATTGATATAGCATTTATTATAGTTGCAGAGCCTGGAGATTGTACAATTGTTTTCAATTTAATCACCCTGATCAGTTTATTTAAAGTTTCTGATCTGATAATACATAATTTGGTTAAATTAAACAGATTAAAGAATTCTTATATTAATTAATTCTTATTATAATAACTTGTTATTCTTAAGAATAATCAGCATATATATTAATATAGGTTTGGGTATTATATAAATGATTTCAGATTACAAATGAGTATATTTAACCGGTTTTTTAAAGTTTTAAGGAGTTATTACATATCCCGGATACAACAATTCCACACAGTTTAGATACATCATGATCCAAGTTCTTTTTATAATTTTTAATAATTATAAATATATTATATTTTTAAAATCAGATGTTAAATGAATATAAAGAATTTAAATAGTAGATTTATAATAGTTAAAAGACAAAATATATTGTTAATATCTCAATAAAAATGTGAATTCATCACCAAAAAAAATCTAATAGTTTATAATAAAACTTAAAAATTAATAAGAAAAACAACTATCAAGATTAAAGTTCGATTCAAATGAAAAAAGACAGTAAAATAGTTATATCCATCATAGTTGGAGGAGTAATTGTTATATCACTACTGTTATTGGTACTTTTCACAGTAATCGGCGGTGTAAGTACCTTGAGTTCAGCCCCTAATGGAGATACTGTTGCAGTTATACCATTACAAGGAGAAATTGGATATGGTTCATCCAACTCGAGTGACAGTGTTGTGACCCCTGATATGATACAGAGTTCTATTTCACAGGCAGAATCTGATAGTTCAGTAAGTTCGATTGTTATTGATGTAAACAGTCCTGGTGGATCTCCTGTTGCTAGTGAAGAAATAATGAACTCCATTAAAAGCAGTCAAAAACCTATTGTGGTTTGGATAAGTGATGTAGGTGCTTCTGGAGCTTATCTTGCATCTTCATCTGCAGATAAAATAATTGCAAGCCCATCATCCATGGTAGGTAGTATCGGAGTGATAATGCAAATTACAGACCTTTCAAAATATTATCAGGAAAATGGTATCAACATATCTTCAATTAAAGCAGGCCAATACAAAGATATGGGTGCAGATTACCAACCTTTAACAACAACCGAAAGAAATATGCTCCAGGGAATGGTTAACCAAGATTATGATCATTTCATAGACATTGTTTCAACTAACAGGAACCTAACCAAAAATTATACCGAAAGTATTGCACAGGGTAAAATATATACAGGAACACAAGCTAAGAAGTTAAAGCTGGTAGATGAAACTGGTGGCAAAACAGTTGCACTGGATGAAGCGGCAAAACTTGGTGGAATAAAAGGTAGTTACAATGTAATCACGATATCACCTACATCGAACATTTTAAATGTCCTAAATAACTTCTCATCAATGATAGCATATTCAATTGGTATGGGTATAGGAAAAGATTTGGAAAACAGTACAAACAATAACCTTAAAGTTCCAATAACAACTAATAACTTTAAACTTCCTTCAATTTATTAAATGATTATTTAAACAAAAGCAGTCAAAAAAAATATATTTTATTTATTAGAGGTGAAAAATATGGTAGTTAAAATTGAAGTANNAGTTGAAAAAATAGATATAATGGTTGACCAAGAAAAAGCAAGAGAATATGGTCTCATGGCTGTTCCTGCTATTGCATTAAATGGAGTAGTCAAATTTGTTGGCTCACCTGGTAAGGAAGAGCTTTTAGAAGCTATCAAAGAAGAGATGGCAGAAAAAACAGCTTAAATAAAAAATATTATATTAAAATCTGAATTAACATGGAAAACAGGGCCATTCCAGACAAATACCATTTAAAAGAGTCAGAATATGGAATAACAACTGGAAGTGCAGCAACAGCTGCTGCACTTGCAGCCATGCTCTCTATAAAGGGTAAAGTTGAAAATGTTGATATTGAAACACCCCTTGGAAAAATTAGTATTAATGTTAATGTTTCAGAAAAGTTAGATACTTATTCTGGAAGGGCATCTGTAATAAAATATCCATATAATGATCCTGATGTTACTAAAAACGTAGAAATATTTGCTGAACTTATTTTAACCTCCACTCCAGGAGTAAATATTAAAGGTGGTACAGGGATAGGTGTTGTAACAAAACCGGGTTTACAGGTCCCTGTTGGAGATGCTGCAATAAACCCCACTCCAATGGAGATGATAATATCAAACCTCTCAAAAAATTTGCCTGATGGTATTGGTGCAGATGTTATTATAAGTGTACCTATGGGCAAAGAACTGGCAAAAAGAACTCTTAATTCTCGTTTAGGTATTGTGGATGGTATTTCAATACTTGGAACAACTGGTTTTGCACGTTCAATGAACTTAAAAAGTTATAAAACATCCTACAGATGTCAGATTGACGTTGCTGTAGCTGAAGGATACAAAGATCTTGTTTTTGTACCGGGTAATATTGGAGAGGCAATAGCCAGGAAAATACTCAATGTGGATGATGATCAACTAATCCAAATGGGTAATTTCGTTGGATACATGTTATCCGAAGCAGAAAAGGAGAATGTAAAAAAAATAACACTACTAGGACACGCTGGTAAACTCATAAAAATCTCAGCGGGTATCTTCAACACCAAACATTCAGTTGCCGATGGTAGACGTGAAATAATAGCGGTTCACTCTGCACTTGCAGGGGTAGATAAAGAGGTTGTAAAAGAAATATTTGAATCTAATACAACAGAAGAGATGATAGACATTCTTAAAGAATATTCCATTGTAAAGAAGGTTTTTAACAGCATCGCAGCAAGTATAAAAGATATCTGCACCGATATGTTTAATATTGATTTTGATGTGATCATAGTTAACATGGAAGGACAAGTTTTAAACAATAATTACAAATCCATTACCCTACAATAATCAAGAATAAACCTGATTAAATATTTAATATAATCGTGTTTTTTCTAATTATTCATTAGTTTCTCTCTATTTTTGATAAACATTAATTATTCATTGTTATTTTATATTTATTGGGATATGATTTTTTAGAATCAATGATTAGCTTAAAAAATATTAATTAACTTGAGTAGCATAAAAGTTAATCAAAGTTGTATAATAAAAAATTTTTATTGTTTAAGAAAATAAAAGGAATTTATTTGGAGTAGATTTTAATGGTTAAAAAAGAGTTCACACACCTCTCAGAGAAGGGTGTTAAAATGGTTGAAGTTGGTGACAAAGAAATAGTCAGAAGAACAGCCACAGCTAAGGGTAAGATAAATCTACAGAATAGTACAATTTACATGATAAAAAATAATGAAATAAAAAAGGGAAATGTACTCACAACAGCTCAAATAGCAGCAATAGGCGCTATAAAATCAACCCATCATCTGATCCCACTTTGCCATTCCATTATAATAACTGGAGTTGATGTTGATTTTAATGTTCAAGACAGTTATATTGAAACAGAAATAACTGTCAGGTGCGATGGAAAAACAGGCGTTGAAATGGAAGCGCTGACAGGTACAAGTGTGGCTCTTCTAACCATTTGGGACATGGTAAAAAGTGTTGAAAAAGATGAAAATGGACAATATCCTTTAACCAGCATTTCTGATATTATTGTTTCAGAGAAGATAAAAAAATAATTTATTATAAATTAATTTATTGGATTTAAACCGGTAAAACTGATATATATGGATTCTACAGACACCAAAATTAAGGAAATTATAAAGGAAAGCTATCCAAATATCAAGGAATTTAATCCCGCCCAAAATGCGGTGATAGATTCAGGATTTTTGGAAGATCAAACCAACTATATTATAGCAATACCAACTGCCAGTGGCAAGACAGTTCTTGGAATAATGCCTGCATTAAAGGCCGTTTTGAATGGTGGTAAAGCAGTTTATGCTGTTCCACTCATTTCAATACAGAACGAAAAAGTAAAGGAGTTTAAGAAGTTTGAAAAATTCGGGATCAAAGTTGGAAAACATCCCTCCTCGGCTGATCTGGCAGTTATGGTCTTCGAATCCTTCGATGCCATCACAAGATTTTCATGGAACACCCTCAGAGATATTGACCTTCTGGTTGTTGATGAATTTCATATGATTGGAGAGTACTCAAGGGGCCCGACAATGGAATGTGCCATAACACGTTCAAGAATATTGAATCAAAGTATGAGAATCATTGCACTTTCAGCAACTCTTCAGAATATGAATGAACTTTCCTCATGGTTAGATGCACATGTTGTTCAACATGATTATCGTCCTGTCCCACTCTACAAGGATGTATTGAATACAGAGGAGATGGAAACAAAAAATAAGAACGACGTGATTGTAAAGATTCTTAACAAATCCATTGAAGAATCATCACAAGCACTGGTCTTTGTATCAACAAGAAGATTTACTGAATCCCTTGCAAAATACACATCGGGAAAGATTAAAAGAAAAATATCCAGTGAACAGAAAGCAGTATTTAGAGACGTCAGCCAGAAAATACTTGACGTTCCCAGAAAAAGAGGATCATTACCAACCGAAGTGTGCCTTAAACTTGCTGAATGTGTTGAAAATGGTGTTGCATTCCACCATGCAGGATTATTCGAAAAACAAAAGGAAATAATAGAAGATGAATTCCGTGCAGGTAATCTTTTAATGATAACAGCCACACCAAGTTTGATGTATGGTGTTAACCTACCATCAAAGAACGTGGTTATAAGGGATTATACCAGATGGACAAGTCAAGGACCACAACCAATCCCAGTATTTGATTATGAACAGATGTCTGGTCGTGCTGGACGGCCCGGATACGATACAGAAGGTCATTCATATCTAATAGCAAAAAGTGTTGATGAAGCCTACAACCTAAAAGATCACTACGTATATGGAGAAATAGAAACAACCAACTCCAAACTAATAGAAAACAGAGATGCTGTTTACAGGCAGATTATAACACAAGTAGCATCAACATTAGCTAAAAAACCAGCAGATCTTCTTGAATTTTTCGGTAAAACTTTTTATGGATTCCAGATGGAACATAATGAATATTCAGGGTCTCTGGGTATTGACTCTATGGAATATGAAATTAACAACTCACTAGAATTCCTAGTACAAAATGGTATAATTCAACCCACACCCGACGGACTTAAAACAACAGCATTTGGAATGCTCATTGCTAAAAGTAACTACGCTGTGGAAACCGCGGTTAGACTTCGGGAATTTTTAAGCAGATCCACAGAAATTGATACAAGCCAACTTATTTATGAAATATGTAAAACCCCAGACATGCCTAAAATAAGTTTCAAGGGACGTAAAAGTAAAGAACCTGTAAGGGACAAATTAAATAAAGCAGGGGTTTTTGTGGTTGACATAGGAAACAACGAAGGAACTGCAGCCACACTAATGGAATGGATGGATGAGAGAAACGAATATGAAATTGAAAATGCCTTCAATGTATACGCTGCATCAACTCGAAGATCCGCCTATGAAGCCTCTCTTTTAATAAAATTCTTCAAAAATATTTGTAATATTATGAATTTTTATTCAGGATTAGATATGCTTGACATGTTATCTGCAAGGCTGTACTACGGTGTGAAACCTGAAATTGTTCCAATGGTCGTGAGCATTAAGAGATTAGGAAGAAAAAGAGCCAGATCACTTGTAAAAATATTTGGAGAAGATTTGAGATATGTAACTCGTGATCAACTCATGAAAATAGATGGAATTGGCCCTAAAACAGCTGAAGCCATACTTGAGAAGTACAGTGGAGGATAATTTTAAAATATAGATTTTAATTTAAAGTAATTGAAAATAATAATTAATGGTAAAAAATATGATCATGGAAGTAGAATTTGATGTAACAGATCTATCCAAGCAGGATTTATTAGATTTACTAAAAGCCGAGGCAACTAAAATCCATATAACTCATATAATGAAGGCTTGTAACCACTTGATAAGTGAAGGGAAATATGTACAGTCTAATTATCGTAAAAAATTTTATGCTGCTTATATTCAGAGTTTTATTTTAAGGGTTAAGGAAATTAAAGAAGATAAAAATGTATATCCCGAATCTGTGGATATAAAAGAACTTAAAAAGTCTTTAAAACAGCTTAAAGAACAGGAAATTATGATGAGTGAGCTTTATCCAACAGATCCATATTTTCCTGTTATCTATCAGATAATTTCTATTTACACAAGTTTTGTTATAGATGAACCTATTCATGTGGTTGGATCAGAATTTCCAGGTGGTTTTAAGGTTAAATATGAAAATGGAAAATATCTATGTCCTGTGAAAGAAAAGCAGGAGAACAACCCCAATGCGGTATGTGGCTTCTGCATTGCTGAACAGGACCCTGAATTAAATAAATAGGGTTTAAAAAAAATAACTAATTGTATTTTTAGAATTCCTTTTCTTAATTATTAATTTAAGTTATTTAGGAGTAAAATATGATTGAAAATCTTGATGATCTCGATAATAATTCTAGAATAACCAAGAATCATCTTAGGGACATGCTCAAAGCCGATGCAAAAAATATTCATATGAAGGACATTATGCTTGCATCATCATTTTTAAGGGAAGATGCCAAATACATGCCAGCATCTTATAGGCAAGATTATATTGAGAGATTTTCTAGGATATTTTTTAAAAAAATAAAAGATATTAAAGAGGATAAAAACAATTATGCTGATGATATGGGAACAAAAGAAATTAAAGAGTTCCTTAAAGTGATTAAGACGCAGCATAATGATGCTAAGGGAAAAAATGAAAGATGTTTTGTGAAAATTGCCAGAATAATCTCTGCTTATACAACCTTCGTACTTGAAGAACCTATCCACCCAGTTGGAACTAAATTTCCAGGTGGTTTCATTCTTTACATCCAGAATGGTATTTATTACTGCCCAGTGAAAAAAAATCAAGAAAATAATCCTAGTGCATTGTGCAAGTTCTGTGTATCTGTTCAAGATGAAAATATGTGATATGTAAAATAGATAAAATTATTCAATTATCTCCTATTTCTCCTTAAAAATTGAAATCCATGTCACTTTGACCTTTTCCTTTTTCTTATCCATTATCCTATCTAAAAGTTCAATCTTATCTTCAAATTCATCACTGTATCGATCCTTGAACTCTTTCCATTTTTCAATATCTTGCAGTGTCCAATCTTCAATTTCACCATCTTCAATTTCATGAATCCATTGATCAAGCTTTGAATGGTTAATATTATCCCGGGTAAGACATAATTTATCTTCTATAATTTTAACACCCTTCTCCTTATCATGGATTTGGTTGGCTTTTTTGATTTTAATCATATAATATTACCATTAAAAAATTATTTAAAATCTAGAATTTTATTAATTATTCATCCATGTATTCTTGAAATATCCATTATCAATTTGTTTTGTTGGTTTTTCAAGTAATTCCAGTAATACAATTGCATTGTTATGTTCCTTATCTTTAGCTGAGTGCGCCAGTGTAATTGTATTATTAAATCTTTTTAAGATTTTTAACTGTTTAATTAACTCTTTTTTATCTTTAAGTTCTTCTAGATATTGCTCTTTAAATATGTCATATTTTTAGGATCGTGTCCAAAGATTTTACTAAGTTCGTTAATTGGTGCAATTTCTTTCATCTAAAGATCCAATTTATCAGTTTTTGTGGATAAATCTCGAGGTCACAGCCTATCAATCAGTATTTTAAAACATCATCACTATTGGGATCTTGATAAGATCTTTTGATCTTGAACATAGTATTATATTATATTTTTTTGGATAATTATTTTTGTATTAAATAATTAACAGTTCTAAAAACGTTGTATATATAAAAATTGATACACTGATCTTTATTCAAGAAATTTTTTATGATATTTTATATTTAATCATGAGTATCTTTTATCATTCTATAAAAATGATTTAATAAATTATGATTTTAAAAATTTATGGTAAGAATAATGTTATAGAGATTAATGTTCTTTGATTACGATTTAGAGACTATATATCCATTTTTAATGTTTGGTTTTTTTTAGTATTACCAAACTATATACCATAGTAAGATCAATAGAAACTTGAAGTAAAATTTTAGAGAATATTCATAGAGAATATTGATATCAATTTTCTTATTATAAAATTTCTATTTCTTGATGGAACTTATTCCATTTTATTAATGAATATATATTGGAGAGGATAGTATAAGCGATTTAAACGATTTTTTAGAGGCATCGGGCAAAATTAAAGAGATAAGTAATTTTGACGAAAAAATAATCAATTATGAAACTGAATTGAGCACTCTAGAATCTGAACGAACCGATTCTCAGCTGAAAGTTTCTAAAGCAGAAAATACAATCATGGAACTCAAAGAAAGTTTACCAAGTTCCAATGGTGTTGAACTTAAAATAGAAAAGTGCGATGCAGAACTTAAAGAACTTTTGGAGAAAATAGCACTCCTAGGTAACCAGATCACTGAAAAGAATAGTGCGAAAGATGATATTCAATTAGAAAGGGATGAACTGGTTAAAAAGAGTTTGATGATACTTCATTCAACCATGAAAAAGGAACATCAAAAAGCAGATAAAGAACATGCTCGCTACGTTGAATTATACACTAAGGAAAGAGCGAAAAAACATGATCTTGAACGTAAAATGATGAATCTTAAGATGATGGTCTACAAAAGCTATGGTTTAAGATTAATTTAAACCTCATACATACCTATGAAGTTTAATTTTACTAATATTCCATGAGTAATTCTGGAATGTCCAGGAAGTTATTGTTATATTTTTCATAAATAAATTATTTTTAATTTATATTTTTAATCATTTTCTACAACCAATCCACGGGATATGATTATTATTATAGTTATATTTCAACATCAGTGAAATTTAACACGTTGAAAGTAACCAAGAGTATCATACAAAGTCATGATAAGATTTTATACTCCAGTATAGTTTAATGATATTAATCTGTTATAATTGGAAAAAATATTTAATACACTTTTTATTGCCCCTTTTAATACTACTTAGTTGATTAAATTTTAGACAATTTTTTGTATTAACCCAAGATTTATAGATTTTGTAAAAATAATATATAATAAAAGATATTATTTCTAAAGAATTAAAGGGGTTTTGTACCTTCTCTGCAAAAATAATTCTCTCAATAGGGGTTGATCCTAATTTCTGCCTGTTGGATTCACATATTTATCTTTTAAATCTTCGGCACCTACGTCTTCATAATTTTATAATCATATTCCTCTAGAAATTTTGGCCATTCCTCTGGATTGACATACCAAATTTGTAATGCATTATGTATCAATAGTATTACTCATCATAAAACTTCAGAGATTATATAGCTCTTTATGAAAGATAATAAGAAAAAATTGGATAACATAAACTAAAATGCCAATATGAAAAACGATTCAGTATTCATTGGGAAATTATAATAGCGTTTTGAATTTTATTATCAATTCATATTATGATCATCTAGCACTGTAAACAAGGGATTCTAATCTTTTCAATCTTATTAAGTATTTCATTAAAATAATTATAATTTTTGCATTGATGACCATTCCCCTGTATTTAAAAGTGTAGGAACTTAAAAGAATTGTAATAACCAGTGTGAAAATTTAGTCCGTATTATGTGAATATAGTATTTTTTTTGTGAGGATCGTAACATTCCATCCTAAACTTTTTTAATTATAATTCAAACCGAAAAATAATTAACTATACTCAACCTAATCAAAATGTTAATTATTTACTAAAACCATAAAAACAAATTTTAATAATATTACAGGAGGGAATAATGTGGCAAGAAGAAGTATTGAAGTATACCCATGTAAATGTAGTAAAGGAAATATTAAATTGGAAAAACTTCATATTGAAGCATCGACTAACGATGTTGAAAAATCATATTATTCCGCTATAACTCCTTGTTTTGTGTGTGGTGGAGTTATCGATAGTCAAGATAATGATCTTTCACATTTAGTCAATACATACGATTATTTTAATTAAAAATTTACTTTTTTTATAATCAATTTGTTCATTAAAGCCATATTTTAAATAGTAATATATGGGCATGAATTAACGAACCAAAACACTCCATATCTCCAATAACTTGTCTCCTTGTCCTTAAATAAGAAATATTTTCTACAGTAGAAAAAATGTTTATGGTTAACATACCAAAACATCCACTATCCAAAATAAAATTATGAAAATATTAACAAACATTTATTCAAATATAAATTTTCAACAACAGACCGAGGATATTTACAAACTCCACCAAAAAAAAGATAATAATTAATGGGGTTGAATTTACTAAATGGGTAATAATCACCTTCAAATAGAACATTCAACCAAACAAAATTTGAGGACAGGACATTATTTTTAAATATTCTTCAATAAAATCACCCTCCTAAACTATTATCGGAATTATTGTCGTTGTCCTGTCCCTCAATATTTTTATTATAAAAAAAATTTGATAAAATCTAGTAAAATAAATTAAATAATTTAAAAAGGAAAAAAATTTATGAGTCACATTAACTCATGGAATTAATCAACCACCACCATCACAGAGTTCATTGCTCATATCAACATCTTCAAATTTGCTTTTAGCTTTATTGATTTTGTCCTTAACACTTTCCTCTGAATTAGCGTCTTTTTGTGTTTTCTCTGATTTAAAAATGGTATGATTCTTCATTTTATTGTACTCAGTTTCACCAATAACCTCAAGAGATTTAGTTTTATACCACAGATCCGTTGTATCTAACAGTACCCATGTTCCTTGATCATCAGTTTTAAAATCCACAACTTCACCAGCACTGCCAGTACCTGTGTATCTTACATGGATTCCTTTTTGAATTGGTTTTCCACGTACATCCTCAACTTCCATTTAAAATCACCCCACTTTTATTTAAAAAAAATTAAATATGAAATTTTGTTATTTATTTTATAAAAATTAATCAGCCAAAATTTCTTCCTTATCAATGTTGAGTACCAAATATTCACCTAACACATCTATCTGATCTGGTTTAATCTCAATATCTTTTCTTCTAATTCCAAATTCATTAGCAGATATAGTAATAACATCAATTATACCTGCCACTGGGTCTATAAACATGTCAGAGACTTTGCCTATTTCAAATGCATTTTTATCCAATACTCTAGTTCCTAGAAATTCGCTAACCTTCATTGAAACACCTTTATATTGATATGTTTTTCTTGTATTATTAAATTTTTCAGCCAATTAATTAATGGATTAATTGATGATTTTACTATTATTAATAGTTAGTTATTATTTAATTTAAGTTATTTTAACGTTATTTATCCTATATTTTAATAACTAATTCATATAAAAACTTGTAAAAACATAAAAAATTTATTGATATTAAATTTCATGTTTATCATTCCACATTAATAGGCTTCAAATCGATTTTGATAATTTTGTATTAGAACTATATCTAATGATTAAATTTAATCCAAACCCATGCCTAATGTATACTCCTATTTTATATAAAATAATTCCAAATAACTAATTAATTGTATTTAATAAAATGGGGGGTATACAAATGAACATAGGAGAAATTATAGGAGATGCAGTACGATATCCACTGTCAGACCCTAAGAAATTATTTATATTTGGAATTATTTTCGTGTTTGCTACGTTATATTCAAATTTCATGANNATGACAACCGGTGCAGCAAATGTACCGTTATTACTTATTCTATTTTTGATAGGTCTGATAGCTTTTGTATTTACATTCGGTTATGAACTTCGAATCTTAAGAGCCACATTGGCAGGATTCATTGAAATTCCAGAATTTAATGATCCAATAGATATGTTTTTTGACGGCCTTAAAGTTGTTATAGTAGGCATAGTTTATACGATTCTTTTGGTTGTTATATTAGGTATTTTATTTATTGTATTTGCCATTGCAGCAGGAGGTTTAACGAAATTATCCCCAACTAGTGGGGGTTCTATGGTATTTATGGGGATTATTTTAATTTTTATACTTATAATTGCTCTTTTTATTTATCCACTAATATTGATGTCATTGACAAATATGGTTTACAATAACAGTGAAATAAACGCTGCCCTTAAATTTGGTGAAATCTTCAATAAAATCTCTAATATTGGATGGGGCAATTTTTTAGTGTGGTATATTGTTACTGGAATAATTTATCTGATCTTGCTGGCAATTGGTATAACTATAGTAGGCATCTTTGATTTAATCCATCTTAAAATTATAGGTGGAATACTATATCCACTAATAATAGGCTCATATATGTCATTTTTCATCTACAGATCTGCCGCATTATTTTATATGTCTGGAGATTATGAAATAGGATATCTTGAATGTGATAACTGCAAAGGATACTATGAATTACAAAATGGAGAATCTCCAGAAGATTTCAGTGAATGTGAGTGTGGTGGAAAATTAGTTTACAAAAGGAAATAAGAATTTAAACGGATATTTATATGTAACATTCCAGGGACTCTTGAAACAATTAATTACATATTACCATTTTTTTTAGCTGAATTATTTTAGGCATATTTATCTTGGATACTATTTTTAATGAGTATTATCAGCTGAAATTTTGTTTAGGATTATTAAATATGATAATTTTTTTAACCATCACACCATCATTTTTTATATTGGAAATGGAAGGTTATTATTTATTAATTATTATAATCTCCACCTATTCCCAGAGATCTAAAGAATAAAAACCTTTAAACACCATATTTTCAATCAAATGAATCACATAATCCTTTAAATATCATCTGAGTTGTAACTCTGAAATCTATGATTATATCCATGCCATGTTAAAACACCCAAAGGTCTAAACAAGATATAATAGAATTAAATAATTTGGAAAACAATAATAATACTATATAAATTTAAAATAAATTATCAATTTTTAAATCTTCCATACTCATCTAAGGAATCAGTTGATTTCGATGTTAAAAATAGATATATAAAAAAATAGATAGGTGTACAAAAAATGAAATATTCCTTTAAAATCTTTAGTGTATTTGGAATACCTATAGAACTCCATATTTCATTCTTAGCTCTTATATTGTTAATCTATATAATAGCATTGTTTAATTTTGTTTCCTCTATAAATCTTTTAACTGCTGTTTTAATAACCCTGGTATTTGCAACAGTTGTTTTACACGAGTTAAGTCATTCATATTTCGCAAGACGTTATGGTATTAAAATCGAAAGAATAGTACTCCTACCTATTGGTGGAGTATCTGAAATGGAAGAACTGCCAAAGGACCCTGCACAGGAGTTAAGAATTTCATTAGCAGGTCCTGTTGCTAACCTTGTTATTGCTGCAATCAGTTTTGTTATTCTAATAATACTTAGACCATATCTTTCTATTGTACTGCTTGGTGCACTCTACTACTTCATAGTAGTAAACCTGCTTTTAGGTTTATTTAACCTTCTACCAGCATTTCCAATGGATGGTGGAAGAATATTGAGGGCATTTTTAGCCGAAAGAATGAGTTTTATTAAGGCAACAAAACAGGCCGCAACTATTGGTAAGCAATTTGCAATTGTAATGGCTATTGTGGGTGTATTCTTTAATTTTCTATTGATTCTCATAGCCATTTTTGTTTATGTTGGAGCCGACTCAGAATATAAATCTGTTGTTGTATCCACATTACTAGGTGATGATATGGTTAAAGACATTATGACAACAGATGTTCATACATTATCACCTGAAAATACAATCCAAGATACGCTGCGTACCATGTTCAGTGAGAAACATATGGGATATCCTGTTATGGATAATGGGACCTTAGTTGGAATAATTACATTTGAAGATATTTCAAAGGTTCCAGAGGATGAGAGAGATAAACCAATAGGAAATGTCATGAGTACAGAATTGATCACATCAGATCCTAAAGAAGGACTTGTACAAACTATTGAAAAACTTAACAAGAAGAGAATTGGTAGGGTTCCAGTATTAAAAGATGGTAAACTGGTTGGAATCGTTTCAAAAACAGATATAACCAACACATTACAGAAAAGAGAACTTAAATTAGATTAATAATAATTTTTTTAAATAATTATATTCATTTTTTTTTAATGGATTATATGGGTAGGATTAGATAGTTAGAAAATAAATGAACATATAAACAAAGTTTATTATAACAAATCAAAATATCCATATTAAATAGACACACCTGATCAAATTAAACTTATTATAGGAGATTTTAGTCATGGAAAATGCCTGCAGATTCATAATCAATGAAATAATGGAGGGAAATGTTAAATCAAAAAAAGAGCTTGAAAAACTTAAGTTAAAGGCTTGTAAAGACTTCAAACTCATGGAATTTATGAGTAATTCCCTACTTCTTGAAAATGCAACACCCTCAGAAAGGGCAAAGATATCTCCACTAATTCGTAAAAAACCTACACGGACTATTTCAGGAGTGGCAGTTGTTGCTGTTATGTGCAAACCTCATAAATGCCCACATGGAAGATGTAATTACTGTCCTGAAAGTGATATAGCACCACCAAGTTATACAGGGGAAGAACCCGCTGCCTTGAGGGCACGTATGTTCGATTTCGATCCTTACAGACAGGCATACAACAGATTGTTACAACTTGAAAGTATAGGACATCCAATTGATAAAGTTGAACTTATTGTAATGGGAGGTACATTTCCATCTTACTTCACATGTTACCAGGAATGGTTTTTAACAAGATGTATCGAGGCAATGAATAACTATGGTTTAACCGATGAAGATACGAAAATATATATTCGTAATGGTGGTATTTTAACCGTTCCAAATAAATTCAATTACCTTGATGATATTCAGACAGCCAATGAAATATCATCTGTTAGATGTGTGGGCATGACATTCGAAACACGACCAGACTACGCCAAAATACCTGATGTAGATCGAATGCTCAAACTAGGAGTTACAAGGGTGGAATTAGGAGTACAAACCATATACAATTTTATTTATAAACGTATAGAAAGAGGTCACAGGGTTTCAGATGTTATAGAATCTACAAGAATACTAAGAGATTCTGGACTTAAGGTGGCCATGCATCTGATGCCTGGTCTGTTTTCAGATCCTGAAAGGGATATGAGAATATTTCATCGGATCTTTAAGGATGATAACTTCAAACCAGACATGCTAAAAATATATCCATGCCTAGTCACAAAGGGGTCCGAATTCTATGATCTATGGAAAAAAGGAGATTATATACCCTACACAACAGAAGAAGCTGTGGATTTAATAGTTAATATTAAAAAAATGCTCCCCAAATGGGTTAGAACCATGCGTATACAGCGTGATATACCATCACAACTCATAGAAGCAGGAGTCAAAAAATCAAACCTAGGAGAACTTGTTTATAATAAACTCGCCGAAGAAAATGTTAAATGCCAGTGTATCCGATGCAGGGAAGTGGGTCATCAAGGAGTTGGTGTAAACCCTGTTTTTGGAGATATTAAATTAATGAAGGAAGAATACAGTGCAGGTATGGGACGTGAAATATTTTTATCACATGAAGATCCATTAAATGATATTTTAATCGGATTTTTAAGACTTAGAATACCCTCCAGTATAGCACATCGAAAAGAAGTCGATGAAAAAACAGCAATAGTCAGAGAACTTCATGTATATGGACAAATGGCAGAATTAGGTCAGAAAAAGGACGAAATATGGCAACATATGGGATATGGAAAGGATTTATTAGCTGAAGCTGAAAAATTAGCGTTGGAAACCTATGATAAAAATAAATTACTCATAATTAGTGGTGTTGGAGCACGTAATTATTATAGGAAATTTGGTTATGAAAGAGAAGGTCCTTATATGTCTAAAATCCTTAAATAATAATATTCAGATAATTTTCATGAATCATGTACCAAAATGTATAGGAGTTGATTTGTTTGATATCCACTGAAGAACTTGCAGGAATGATAGACCATACAAATATAAAGCCAAATGCAACCAAGTATGATATAAAAAAACTTTGTAATGAATGTATTGNNGTTCAGTTATTGGATTTCCCTTTGGAACGAATAAGTCTGAAATAAAAGCATTTGAAGCACTTGTTGCAGTAGAAGATGGAGCAGAAGAACTTGATATGGTTATGAATATTGGTGCTATTAAATCATCAGAAAATGCATTTGTTCAAAGGGATATTGAGGGTGTTGTTGAATCTGCAGATGCTATGGTTGTTAAAGTAATAATAGAAACAGCTATATTAACTGATAGTGAAAAGATAAGTGCAAGTATATTGTGTCAAAAAGCTGGAGCAGATTATGTTAAAACCTCAACTGGAATAGGATATTCCGGTGCAAATGTCCATGATGTGTCACTCATAAGAGAAACAATCGGACAAACTATGGGTGTTAAAGCATCTGGAGGTATAAGAAACCTTAAAACTGCACTAAAAATGATAGATGCAGGAGCATCTAAGATAGGAACTTCAACAGGCCCTGCAATAATGAATGAACTCCTAAAAAAATAATTCCAAATAAATTTTTTCTTTGGATAAAAGATTTAAATAGGAAGGAATTTTATGGATATAGAGATAGAAATTATTGGAAAAGGAAAAGTAAAAGCCATTCTCGACGATAGAAATCCAGAAACCGCAAAGATGATCTACGATAACCTGCCCATTGAAGGTGAAGCCAACATATGGCTCGAAGAGATCTACTTCGATGTACCGCTAAAATTAGACTATGAAAATCCTTCCTCAACAACTAAAAGAGGAGATCTATCCTACTGGCCACCTGGATCAGCATTCTGTATATTTTATGGAAATTCACAACCAGCTTCAGATGTTAACAACATAGGACGTGTAGAAAGTGACCTTGAATTGTTCCATGATGCAAAAAATGATGATAAAATAGTAATAAGAAAATTTACTAATATACAACAGGAATTTTAAGTAAAATATTTAAATTCTTTTTTTAAGATAATAAATTCTAAACTAAACGTATATCCTTGTATAATGTATCCCTTTCTG